>DASUTR010000179.1:0-19845 GCA_036374535.1 Polyangiaceae bacterium | reverse complement strand
TTTTCGAAGTTGTTGATGATCCCGTCGGCCGGCGGCATGATCGTCGGGCATTCGGCCGCCGGCGTACAAGGCGCACAATCGGTGCCGCCGCTACCCCCCGAGCCGCCGCTTCCCGCGGTTCCGCCGGTGACGCCGGACCCGCCGCTGCCGCTGCTGCCGCTGCTGCCGGACGTTCCGCCCGTGGGACCGGTTCCACTCGTGCCGCCGGTTTCCTCGGGACGCTCGCCCGTTTCACCGTCACCGCCGCACGCGGCGACGAGGTACGAGCCGGCCAACAGAAATCCAAGTCCTTTGACTCCGAAAGAAACCGAGCGACGCATCACCAAACCTCCTGGGGAACGTTCGAAAGTTATCGACGAGCCGAAGCTCGGCGCGAAACTTATGCGAGGTTCGGCCGACTGTCCAGGCACGGACCCCTATCGCGGCGCCTTAACGCTGCTACTTGACCGAGAAGCTCTTCGACACGGTGACGGGGTTCCCGGCGAACGGCGGAACCTTCGCTTTACGGAAAACTCCGGCGACGCAGCCGCCCACGGGTGTCCCCGCGAACGGCGGACCCCCGACCGTCGCCGAGGTGACGCGGCCGCTCGTCGCGAAGGTGACTTGGACTTTTCCGCTCCCCGTCGGCCCGTCGGGTTTCTTGCACGCACCGG
The DNA here is from genome assembly GCA_036374535.1 of Polyangiaceae bacterium. Classification (GTDB taxonomy): domain Bacteria; phylum Myxococcota_A; class Polyangia; order Polyangiales; family Polyangiaceae; genus PMG-095. The sequence goes on along the minus strand of DASUTR010000179.1, from coordinate 19,192 downwards.
CGTTCGTTGCGGCCTGAGTGAGCGCGACCTGCGCGGCCGACACGCTGAACGGCGCGGTCCCCGCGGCGGGCGCCTCTTCCTTCTTCGGTTCTTTCGTCGTCGTGGGACTTCCCGTCGAGGGGGTCGTTTTGCCGCTGCTCACGGCGACCTTCTTGTCGGAAGCGGAGGCTGAAGGAGCGGCCGACGCGGAAGCCTCGGGCTTCGCCTCTTCGGTCTTCTTCTCCTCTTCCTTCTTCTCTTCCTTCGCGTCTTTCGTTTCCTTCTTTTCGGGCGCAGCGCTCGCGGCTGTCGCAGACTCCCGGTCGGTGTCCTTCGGGGGCTCTTCTTTGCCGCTTCGGCCGAGGAGCAGTCCGAGTCCGAGGAGCGCAACCGCTGCTGCCGTCGCACCGCCATAGACCACGAGCTTGTTCGGTCCGGCGCTCCGTTCGCCGGTCTCGACGGGGCGCGGCGGCGGATCGGGAGGAGCGGGGGCCGTAAGGAGCGCCTGGTCGGCGCTCAACGAAAACAACGGGCTCCCGCCCCCGAGGCCTGCGGGGCTCGCGACGAGCGGATCGGAAGCAACCGGGGCGGAACGCGGCGGCTGCGTCTTCCTCGCCGGCTCGGCGGTGAGTCCGCCCTTGAGTGCGTCGAGCGAAAACAAGACGGAGTTTTCGTTGCGCGCGCCGGTCATCTTGCCGTCGTCGTACGGCGTCGTTCCCGCCATGCCGGGAAAAGCGGGTGCGCTGGTCGCGACGTCCTCCTCGGGAGCGCCGCCCTCGACGGCGTCGAAGAGATCGACGCCGCCGCGCGTTCGGCCGCCCGAGATACGGGCGGCCGGCAGCCCCTTCTTTGCGGGAGCTTCGGCGCTCGGCGCGGTGACGATCGTAGGCCCGAACGGCGTGGCGCTCGGGTCGGCCGCCGAGGCCGCCGGCAAGAGCGCTGCGATTTCCGCACATTCGAGGATGGCAACCCAATCGCTCATCCCATCTTTCCAGACGAACGCGTCGCTCGTGACGACACCGGACTGCCACCCCGCGACGATCTCCTCCGTCGTCAGGGTGCGCTGATCGGTGTCGCTCAAGTTGACCGACCAGCTGTCGCTCTTCGCCGCCCCGGTGCCTGCCGCGTCGGCCGGAGCGGCCGCGTTCGGCGCCTCCGCCGCGGGCGGCGCCTCTGACTGGGCATCCACCACGATCGGTGCGCCGCAGCTCTTGCAGCGGATCTTCACCTTTCGGCCGCGAACCTTGTCGTCGGCGATCGTGTATTTCGCTCCACAGGCCTGACAGCTGACTTTCATCGGGGATTACCTGCGCTTATGACGCGGCAGGAAGGCTTCGGTTAGGGAGCCCGAACTTACAAGACTCTGGCCAAGGCTACTAGATCTGCGCTCGAAAGCCGATTTCGGGCTCAGTTCACGGGGACGAGGGCGGCTCCGCACGTCCCGCAGAATCCGCTCTCACCAGGAAATTGCGCCCCGCACACCGGGCAAATCTTCTTGGTCTTCGCCGGAGCGTTGCGCTGATGGCTCTGGTAGACGGCGGGAGGAACGAGCGGCTCGTCGTGCTTCGGGCACACCGTGACCCCGGGATCGTAGCCCTGACCGCACACCGGGCAAACCGCTCCGCTCGGCCCGACCGCGGCGCTCGCGGCGAGCGATGCCAGGCGATTTCCGTCCCTCGGGCAGAACTGCGCTCCGGCAGGAAACTCCTCGCGGCACGTCGGGCAGACCATGGTGCCCGGGGGGGCGCCGGACGGCGCGGCCATGCGCGGTGTCGACGGACCGGCCGCTCGCTCGCGAACGCTCGCCCGCCGACTTCTTTGCACGAGCAGCAGTCCGAGCAAACCGAGGATCAGCGCGGCGCCCCCGACGAGCGCGACGAAGAGCGTGCGGTGCTTTTCCGCGTCGTCCTGGACGACCGTCTCCTTGGCGCCGATCGAGGTCGACTCGAGCTTCACGACGGCCGCCTCTGCGGACGCGCCCGAAGGATCGAAGCGACCCTCCGCGAGGAGCGCGTCGTAGCGTTCGGCGGAGACGATCTCGACGGCGACGGCGAGCGAGCGCCCGCCCGCCGTCGCGATGAGCTTCACTTCGCCCTCGGGAGTCGCGGCGGGAACCTCGACGCGCCCCGACTCGGACACGATGACGCCGGGCGGGCCCGCGACGACGCGGAACGCCGGGCTCGCCGTGACGGCGCAACCTCGCGCGTCCATCACGAGGGCCCTGAACGCGTACGATTCGCCGGCACGCATGAGCTTGCGCGACGGGCGCACTTCGAGCCGCGCGGGCGGCCCGGGCGTCCGGCACGCTCCCGAAGCGTCCGCGCGCGCGGGGGCGCCGCTCGCCGCGGCCGCGCTGTTTCCGAGCGGGCTTGCCGGCGTGCTCGCGGCGATCGGGCGTAGAAACCGCGTCCGGCGCACGCTGGCCGTGCAATTCTGCCCCTTGATCACGAACTGGTACTGCCCGGTCTCGTCGAACGCGATCTGACCGTTCGTCGCCGTGATCGTCGTCACGAGATGCGCCTGGCGCGGATCCCGGGGAGGCGTGCGGCAGGTGTTGCGCCAGGTTCGGCTGCCGGCGCTGTGGCTCGTCACGGTGAGGCCGGGAAACTGTTCCCAGCACTCTTTCGTCGTGAACGTCCTCCCGGCGCCCGACATCGAGAGCTCGGCGCCCTGCTCTTTGATCGTGACCGTTCCTGCCGGAGCGCCCGTACCCGTCGGCTTCGGTCCGCACGCCGCGCCCCAGTCGCCGATCTTCCAATTGGCGGCCATCGCGGTGGCCGACCACTGTCCGTCGAGCGGCGCGTCGGCTGCGCGCGCGGGCTTCGCTTCAGTAACTAGAAGCGCGAATCCGACGAGCGCGAGAGCGCGCGCGACGGGGCGGGCGGCTGAAGATCGATCGGTGCGAGCCGAGCGCGCAAAAACTCGCATGATTCGTGCTCTCTTCGTACCATTTCCCGCGTTGACACGGGAATTTCGAGAATGATAGCGTTCCCATTTGGCCGAGAGAGTTTCAGCCTTTCAGGCCCCATAATGAATCGCTCGTCGCATCGGCTCGGAAAGCTCATCGTTCGGTGCGTCGGCCTTCTCGCGATTCTGGGCCTTCCCGGCGTCGCTTCGGCCCAGACCTCCCCGTCCGCCTCGCGTGTCGCCCCCGACAACGGGGACGGCATGGATACGCACCTTTTCCGGCCGGCGCTCGATTCGAAGGGCTTTTTCTCCGTCAACGGCTCCGACATTCTGGGGCACGGCAACATCAGCTTCGGCCTCGTCCTCGACTACGGAAAAAATATCATGCGCACCCGCAGCGGCGGGGTGCCCGACGGCGTCGACGGCGAGGAATGCGAGGACGAGAACTGCGACGTCGACGTGGGCGGCGGTAGCGGAGTCGATGCGCTCGTCGCAAACTCGTTTCAGGCGACGTTCGGCTTCAACTACGGCCTCTTCAATCGCGCGGTCGTCGGCATCACGATGCCGGTCATCTTGATGGGCGGCGATCGGGCATACCAGCTCGGTCCGAACGCGGCGCTCTACAACTCTGCTCAGCTCGATTCGCAGAAGCTCTCGACGATCGCGCTCCACGGCAAGTACCGCATCACGCGCGTCGATCGTGGTCCCGGCGTCGCGGTCTCGGTGCAGGGCGGCATACCGATCGCCGACGCGCCGGAGGATCTCGGCGCCGATCCCGGCTTTTGGTATTGGCCGCAGTTCATCGTCGAGCACGGCGTCGACAGCGCCAAGCGCTTCAAGATCGGCATCAACGTCGGCTATCGCGGACACACCGGCGACAATCCGCGTTTCCAGCAGGATCTCGCGGGCGAAGATCAGCTCGAAGAGGGCGAGTTCGAGTACGGAAATCTCGGCACCATGGGCGTCGCCCTCTCGCTCCGCGCGAACGACGCCCTCGACATCGTCGCCGAGAGCTACGGAACGTACCTGCTCGGGGGCGACTCGGCCGAGGACCAGAAGCTCAGCCTCGAGCTCCTCGGCGGCGTGAAGCTCTTCATCGAAAAGAACAGCTTCCTCATGCTGGGCGCCGGCAGCCGCGCTTTCAGCACCGGCTTCGAGGCCGCCGACGTGCGCATGGTCATCGGCTTCGTCTACGAGCCGTCGATCGGCGACCGTGACGGCGACGGCTACAAAGACGACGTCGATCAGTGCCCCGACGAGCCCGAAGACTTCGACGGGTTCAAGGACGAAGACGGCTGCCCCGATCCCGACAACGACAACGACGGGATTCTCGACATCGACGACCGCTGCCCGGACATCCCGGAAGATCGAGACGGCGATCAGGACGAGGACGGCTGCCCCGAAGGCAAGAAGGACGGCGATCGCGACGGCGACGGCATTCCCGACTCGCGCGACAAGTGCCCCGACGTGCCCGAGGACAAGGACGGCTTCGAGGATGCCGACGGCTGCCCTGAGGAAGACAACGACAAAGACGGCATTCCGGACTCTTCCGACCAGTGTCCCGACGACCCCGAGGACAAGGACAAGTTCGAGGACACCGACGGCTGCCCCGAGCCGGACAACGACCGCGATCAGATCCCCGACACGAAGGACAAGTGCCCGACGGAGCCCGAGACCTACAACGGCTTCAAGGACGAGGACGGCTGCCCCGACAAGGGCAAAGTCATCATCGAAGGCAACGAGATCCTCATTCTCGAGAAGGTGCAGTTCGAGACGAACAGCGCCCGCATCTTGCCGCAGTCGAAGGAGATCCTCGACGCCGTTGCGGCCACGCTCAAGGGTCACGACGAGTTCTTGGTCATCGAAATCGCGGGTCACGCGGACGAGCGCGCTGGCGACGATCACAACCTGCGCTTGACCAAGGCGCGCGCCGCCGCGGTCGTCGAAGCGCTGCGCTCGCGCGGCATCTCGACGAATCGAATGGTTTCTCAGGGCTACGGCGAATACTGCCCGCTCGACAACGAATCGAATCCCGTGGCTTGGGAGAAGAACCGTCGCGTCGAATTCAAGGTCGTCAAGGTCGACCCCGACGGCCTCACGAACGTGAAGCGCGGCTGCGAAGTGGCGCGCGACAAGGGCGTGACCCCGCCGCCGGTGAGGTAGCCAGGGGCGGGAGCGGCGGGCGAATCAGCCGGGCGGCACCGACTGCTTCGTGAGCGCCGACACGCCGAGCACCGTCGCGAGAAAATCCCGAAGATCTTCCAGCATCGTGCCGTCCACGGTGGACACCGACACGACGGCGATTCCGAGCGGCCTCGTTTCGAGCGTCACGGGCAGCACGACGAGCGCGCGGCTCGCCCGTTCGAGGAGCGGATGGAGCGGAAGCAATCGGAGCGATGTCGACTCCGCGCGGGCGCGACCGCCGCTGCGGCCGAAGCCGAACAAGAGGCGCATCGGTCCGCCCGTTTCGTCGGGGCGCGTGAAGGAAGCGACGACGCAGGCTTCGACGCCGAGACCGGGGAGCTCTTCGGCGGCAATGTTCGAGAGCTCGTCCGGTCGCGAAAGCATCGCGCCGCGGGCCCGCCGTTCGAAACGTTTGAAGCGCTCCACGGCTTCGCGCACTCGGGTCGCGTCGAGCTGCGACGAAAATGCCGCTGCGGCGGCGCGCGCGTCGTGCAGCGCTTGCTCGAGCCGCTGGCGCGCCGCCGTATCGGTCGTCACGCAGGGCAGCGACTGGCGCCGTAACGCCGAGAGCACGTCCTGGACGGCGCTCACGTCGCCGCGCCCGAACTCCAGGCGGCGGAGGCAGTGCTCGAGCGCGCGCAGGAAGATGCCGGACTCACCGCTTCTGAGCTCGCCGACGAGCGCGTCGATGAGCCGACCTTCCCAGCCCGCTCCCGCCGCGCCGAAGCGGCCCTGCGACGCCCGCACGACCTCCGCCAGGATGAGCTGGCGCCGCTGCACGAAGGAGGTCTCGACGCCGCGTCCGGGGAGCAGGCTCGCCTGGGTCGCGAGCGCCACCTCGGCCGGCAAGCAGCCGCACGAACGGCGTACGACGAGCTCGGTCGCGAGCACGCCGTCCGGTTCGCTCTTTCCGTGCGCGGCGGCGACCAGGCGCCGGATGCCCTCGCGCCCGAGCTCGGAGCTCGGCTGGCGCACCGTCGTGAGCGCCGGGTGCGCCGTTCGCGCGGAATCCACGTCGTCGAAGCCGACGACGGCGAGATCCTCCGGAACGTGCACCCCGCGCCGCCCGAGTTCGTCGATCGCGCCGAGAGCCATGAAGTCGTTCGCGCACACGAGGGCGTCGACGAGCGGCGCGTGTACCTTCCGCTCGTCGAAGATCGCGTGGACGGCGCGCGCACCGCTCGCCTTCGTGTAGTCGCCCGTCGCTACCAGGCGTTCGTCGAGCTCGAGCCCCTCCTCGACGAGGGCTTCGCGATACGCGGCGAAACGCAGCTCGGCTTCGACGCTGCCCTCGGGACCTCGCACGAACCCGACGTGCCGCGCGCCGTGTTCGCGGGTGAGATGGAGCACGAGCGCCCGGATTCCACCTGCGTTGTCGACCACGACGCTCGGGTGGCCGGGCACGCGCACGCCGATGCAGGTGGACGGTAGGGACCCGAACCGCTCCAGCCACGCTGCGAGCCCGCTCGGGCCGAGCGTGTTGCCGATGGCGCTCGAAAGCACCAAGACGCCTCGGGCGTTCTCCGCCCCCGCGACGTCGAAGCCGAAGTTCCACGCGCGGCGCTCGGGAATCGCGTCGTCGATGTTACCGCCGGCGACGCAGAGCACGGTGGCGTCCACGTCGCGCGCGCCCGCGAGCACGCCGCGCAGCACCGCAGCCTCGTGCTCGTCCTCGAGCGACTCGGCGAGAAAGGCGTAACGATCCGAAGCGCTCTCGTGGTGCGGCGCGGAATCGCGCTTCATTCCTGGAACCTGAGCACGTGCCACGATTTCTTGCCGCGGCGAACGAGGGCGATTTCTCCGTAGAGCAGCGCCGCCGACGTGAGGCGCGCATCCGCGGCCGCCCGCTCGCCGTTCAGCAAGATGGCACCTTGCTCCAGGAATTCTCGCGCTTCGCGCTTGCTTTTCACGACGGCCGCCTCGACCAGCAACTCGACGAGTCCGGCGCCGTCTCCGGCGAGGCGCGATTTCGCGAGCAAGCTAGCGGGCGCGCTCGCGAAGACCTCGTCGAGCATCGACTTCGAGAGCCCGGTGACCTTGCCCGAAAACAGAGCGCCCGCCGCCGCTTCGGCCTGCGCGAGGGCGTCGTCGCCGTGCACGAGCTTCGTCACGCTCGCAGCGAGCGCGCGCTGGGCGGCGCGAGCGCCGGGGTTCGCGGCGTGCTCGGCGACGAGCTTCTGGATCTCCTCGGGCGGCAGGAACGTGTAAAACGCGAGGTACTTGCCGACGTCGGCGTCGGCGGTGTTCAACCAGAACTGGTAGAAGGCGTAGGGCGAGGTGCGATCGGGGGCGAGCCACACGGCTCCCGATTCCGTCTTGCCGAACTTCGTACCGTCGGATTTCGTGACGAGCGGGTGGGTGAGCCCGAAGGTCTCCGCGCGTTCGGTGCGGCGCACGAGATCGACGCCGGCGACGATGTTGCCCCATTGGTCGGAGCCGGCGGCCTGGAGCGTCACTCCGTGTGCGCGGAAGAGGTGCAAAAAATCGTAGGCTTGGAGCAGCATGTAGCTGAATTCCGTGTAACTGATGCCCTGCTCGCGATTTTCGAGGCGCTGCCGCACGCTGTCCCGTTGAATCATCGCGTTCACGGAAAAGTGTTTGCCGATGTCGCGCAGAGCGTCCACGAACGAGAGCTTGCCGAGCCAGTCGAGGTTGTTGACGAAGAGCGCGGCGTTCGAGCCCGTGGTGTCGATGATGCGCGAAGCGCTCTCGCGGATGCGCTCGACGTTGTGCTCGACCTCTTCGCGAGTGAGCATGGGCCGCTCGGTCGCTTTGAACGACGGGTCGCCGATGAGCCCCGTGCCGCCGCCCATGACCGCGACGGGCCGATGCCCGGCACGCTGGAACCGCGCGAGCACGAGCAGCGGGACCAGGTGGCCGATCGTGAGCGAGTCGCGCGTGGGATCGAAGCCGGCGTAAAGGGAGCGCGGGCCTTCGGCGAGGTGCCGGCGCAAGCCGTCGGCGTCCGTCTGCTGGTGGAGAAGACCGCGTGCGGCGAGATCATCCAAGAGCTGCATGGCGAAGCGCCGTTACCGTAGCATTCTCGCCCCCAGAGCGGCGCTTTCGCCGCCGCGTTCGGCGGGCTTTTCCCAGGCGAGCGGGCCGAGCGCGAGGCGCTCCGCGCTCGGCGGGCCACCGCGCGCGACGAGCGCCTCTCCCGACGGCGCGAGCGCGAGAGGTCGACCCGAGACGGTGCCGAGCGGCTCGTCGCGGAGCACGTCGAACACCGTGTTGCCGACGGCGACCGCGGTGCCCTGCACGAGCACGAACGGCAGCCGGGAAAGGCGAGGCGCGAGCGTTTTCGTCGAATTCTTGTCGACGTCGACGAGCACGATCGAGCCCCTCCGGCGGACGAGGGCGCGCGGACCGTTCGTCGTGAGCACCTGATCGCCCGGCTCGAGCCGCACGACCGCGCGGCGCTCGAGATCGACGAGCAGGGCGTCGAGCCCGGGGTAGAGCGCGACGAGCCGCGTCGGCGTGCCGGGCCAGGCGTCGAGCGACGTCGGTTGCACCTCGACGCCGAGCTCGAGCCGGTAGCCGGCACCGACGAGCTCCACGGCGGCCTTCTGCGGATTCTTGCCGGGACAGCCGACGAGCAACAGACCGCGAGCCGGGTCGGCGAACAGAATTCGCGCGCCGCAGCTCGCCGGGGTCAGCGCTTTTCTCGCGGCGCCGCTCACGAGCAAGAGCTCACCGTCGGGCGCCCGCACGACGACCGTCGCGCCGAAGGGCACCGCGAGATCGGGAACGAAGCGAGCCGGTCCGCCCGAGCGCGGCGCGATGAACGTGCTCGGCCGGTCGCCGACTTCGGGCGTCACGCGGAAGCGCGGTAGCGGCCCCGAGCACGCGAAGCGACGGCCTTTCGCCGCCGGTGCCGGCCAATCGAGCCGACCGTTGCCGTTCGTATCGTCGGCCACCGCCGTCACGACGAGCTGCTCGCCCGTGCCGTCCCACGCCATCCGGTACGGTTCGCCGGGCACGTCGGTGACGGCGTGCTCGACGCCGCTCGTGAGCGAGCGCACCACGACTTCGGGGCGGTTCGCGCGCCGCCTCACGTACGCGACGAGCTCCCCGCGGGGATCGAACGCGAGCGCGCGGTGGTTCCGGCGCGGCAGAACGTCGTCGCGGTCGTCCCAGTCGAGCGCCGTGAGATCGAGATCGTTTCCCCCTCCCGCGTCGACGAGCCACGCGCGGGCCGCGCGGCGGACCGCTACGTAGCGCCCCGTCGGATCGTACGCGAGCAGATCGTCGATGAGCTCGGGTTTTTCCGCGCCGACGACGAGCTCCACGCCGAGAGCGTCGCCCACGAGGTTGCCGCCGGGCCCCACGTCGACCGCGAGGCGCCCGTTCTTGTCGGTGTCCGTGCGCGCCGAGCAGGCGACGAGCCAGTGCCCGCCGAATCCGACGTGTTCGACCGAAAGCGGCACGGCGTCGGGCAGCGCCGCGCGCGGCAGGAGCAGCGCGCTCGCGCCCGGTCCGGGAAACGGCGGATGCAGCGCGCTCGGGCGCTTCGCCTCCCGCGCTTGGTCGGAGGACTTGAGCGCGCCCGGGCGAGGAGCGACCCGCCGCTCGCCGCTCTGGGGCGCAGGCCGTGCGGACGATTCCGTGCCGCAGGCGAGCGCGAACGCGAACAGGAACGGGCTCGGTCGAAGCGCCAAGGGCTCCCTCACTCTCGCACCTCGTGCGGGCGTCGGCTAGACTTCGCTCGTCCATGGCGCGTTCGTCGTTCGTCGAGTCGTTCGTCCTCTTGCCTGCCGTCGCCGTCGGCCTCTCGGGCTGCGGTATCGAGGAAGAAGGCGTGCTGCTCGAGGCATCCCTCGGCTCTGCCGAAGTGACGGTGGCGGGGGGCACGCTCGCGACGGACGTTACGGGCAGCTTCGACATCCACCTCGAGCTCGGTGAGCTCGCATCCGATCCGACGACGGTGAAGCTCGGAGCCTTTCGGCTCGAGCGCGACGGCAGCGCGCTCGTGGACCCGTTGCACTTCGACACGAACCCGAAGTTTCCCGTCGAAGTCGACGTCGGAACGTCGAAGCACGTGGCGGCGACGATCATGAGCCTCGACCAGCCGCCGGAGCTCGCCGAAGCACTCTGTGCGGGGCCCGTCGAGATCGTCGGCACCGTTACCGACACGCTCGGCGACGATCGCGCGAAGACGCTGCGAAGCGCCTCGGTGACGCCCGACTGTCCCTGAGCGCTCAGGCTTTCGGCGGCTTCGAGGAGGCGCGGCGGAGAGCGGGTAGCGTGACGCCTCGCGGATCGACCGGATCGCTCTTCCGGGCACCCTCGGGCGCCGGAGTCGCGGCGGGCGGTGGCACCGTGGGCTGGCGCTGCGACGCTGGGGCGGCGGGACCGAGCGCGGCGTCCGACTGCGGCGGAGGCTTCACCACCTCCATTTCGGAGCTCGAGATGCGCTTCGGCGCGGCCTGTTGCTCGGCGCGCGCACGACCGAGCGAGAGCGAGGGGTCGAGAATGCGCGCGACTTCGTCGCTCAGACTCGGTTGAGTGAGCCGAGCCGAGCCGTTCGGGCGCCGCGCGGACGTGGGCGACGGCTCGAACGGAGGCGGCACGTCGCTCGTCCGGCGAAAGTGCGCCTCGATGCGGGCGCGATCAGCGAACGTTTCACCGTGAACGCGAAGCGGTTCTGCCTGGGACTCGCGCGCGAAGCGTTCGGCGGCGAGAATCGCTCCCACGGCCACGTGCCGCAGCAGTCGCGTCGCCCTCGGCCTTCCCGGGACGCCGACGACGAGCGTGAATCCTGATTCGTTGCGTTCGAGCTCGAACGTGAGCTCGACGTCGACGAACGGGTGCTCGAGCGGCACGCGCAGGCGCGCGACGGTGCCGTAGAGATCGCCGACGCGCACGGCCGCCGCCGCCTGAACGAGCTGGCGCGCGAACATTTCGCGCGCCAAGCGCTCGAGGAGTCGGCCCGTTCCGTCGCCGAGACCTTGGTCGATCGCGAGCAGAGCATCTTCGCCTTCGTCGAGCGGGACGGCGTCGAGTGCCGCGGTCGTGCGTAGCCGATCCAGGGACAGGTGGGGCCGCACGCGAGCGGGCGCCCGCGACGCGAGCCCGGCGAGCGCCCCCGGACCGAGCTCGCGATCGGCGGCCTCGAGCAGATTTCTGAGAAACCAGGATCTCAGCCTGGGAGCGGCGGTCATTAGGGGCGTTTCCGAACTCTCGATGAACGCTTCGTGGGTCAGAAGAACGAGTTTTATTGCGGACTCGTTCCCGGGGGCCACCCGCCCCAAAAGGGCAGCCAGTTTAGCCGAGGGCGCCGAGGATGTCGCGAAGGACGTCCGCCGTTTCCTCGACGCCGACGCTCAGTCGGACGAGCGCGGGGTCGATGCCGATCGCGCCGAGCTGCTCATCGGAGAGCTCGAAATAACTCATGATTGCCGGCTGCTCGATCAATGTTTCGAGTCCGCCGAACGACGCGGCAATTTTGGCGAGACGGCAACCGTCGACCATCCGTGACGCCGCGGCCCGGCCGCCCTTCACTACAAAACTGACTATTCCGCCGCCACCTCGCATCTGGGATCGCGCGACGGCGTGGGACGGGTGGCTTTCGAGCATGGGGTAGTTCACGCGCTCGATGCGCGGATGCTCCGAGAGCGCGCGCGCCACGGCGAGCGCCGTCTGGTTCTGGCGCTCGACGCGCACCGAAAGCGTCTTCAAGCCGCGGACGATCAGGAACGCCGCGTGCGGATCGAGCACGCTGCCGAACACGCCGCGAGCGTCGCGGAGCAGCGACACGATGTGGGCCGGGCCCGCGGCGACGCCGCCGAGCACGTCGTTGTGACCGGAGAGGAACTTGGTCGCACTGTGCACGACGAGATCGACGCCGTAGTCGAGCGGACGGCTGTTGACCGGAGTCGCCATCGTCGAGTCGACGAGCACGCGCGCTCGTCCCCGCGCCTTCGCGATCGACGCAACGCGGGCCAGGTCGACGCAGTCGAGCAGCGGGTTCGTCGGCGACTCGGCGACGATGAGCCGGGTGTTCGGCTTGAGCGCGGCTTCGAGCGCCCCGAGATCCCCCGGCGGTACGACGGCGTGCTCGATGCCGAAGCGCGGCAGAATCACCGTGACGAGCTGGCGAATGCGGCGGTAGCAGTCGCGGAAAAGCACGACGTGCTCCCCCGCCTTGACCGAAGCCATGATGGCCGTGGTCACCGCCGCCATACCGCTCGAGAACGCCACGCCGTCTTCGGCTCCTTCGAGCGCTGCGACGCGCCGTTCGAGCTCGCGGACCGTGGGGTTGCCGTAGCGGCCGTACTCTTCGCGATCCGGATCGGGATCCTCGCCGCGCATGTAGCGCTCGAGCGCCGCGGTGTTTTCGAACGTATAGGTCGCCGTCTGCGCGATGCTCGGCGCGAGCGTGTGGTGCGGGCGCTCGCCCTGCGTGCCGGCGTGCACGGAGCTCGTGGAGTCTGCGAGCTTCCGCTCGTCGCTCACGAAATGCCTCCCCGGTTCGCGTCGCCGAGGGCGGCTTTCACTTCCGCGACGAGGCGCGCGACGATCGCGTCGAGCGCGACGGGCTCGGCCTTCTTCGGATCGGGCTCGCTGCGCGGCTTGAGCTCGACTTGGCCGTTCTTCAAACCCTTCTCGCCGATGGTGACGCGCAGAGGAATGCCCACGAGATCGGCGTCCTTGAACTTCACCCCGGGCCGCTCCTCGCGATCATCGACCAGCACCTCGATGCCCGCGGCCTCGAGACCCGCCTCGACGACCTTCGTTGCGTCGGCGACCGCCTGGCTGTCGCCGAGGGGGACGACGTGCACCTGGTACGGCGCGACCGCCATGGGCCAGCGAATGCCGTTTTCGTCGTGGTGCTGCTCGACGACCGTGGCGACGAGCCGTGAGACGCCGATGCCATAGCAGCCCATGACGATGGGCTTGGACGTTCCGGATTCGTCGAGGTACTTCGCCTGCATCGCTTCGGTGTAGCGGGTACCGAGCAAGAAAATGTGCCCGGCCTCGATGCCACGGTAGATGTCGAGGCGCGCGCCGCACGAGGGACACGAGTCGCCGGCGGCGACGTTCCGGATCTCGGCGATTTCGGCGCTGAAATCACGGCCGAACGCCACGTGCTTCTGGTGGTAATCCGTCGCGTTCGCGCCCGTCACGGCGTCGCGCACGCTCGCCGCGTCGCGATCGATCACGACCTTGCCGGCGAACCCTGGCGGGCCCGCGAACCCGACCGCCGCGCCCGTGGCCTTCTCGACTTCCGGCGCCGGCGCCAGGTGCACTTCCCCGACGCCGAACGCGCGCGCGAGCTTCACTTCGTTCACCTCGTGATCGCCTCGCACGACGGCGAGGACGACCTCGCCTCCGGCCACGTAGACGAGCGTCTTCAGGAAGCGCTTCGGATCGAGCCCGAGAAACTTCGAGACGTCTTCGATGCTGCCGTGGCCCGGCGTGTGCACGCGCTCCATCGGCGGCGCGTCACCGCTCGGACCCTCGGCGGCGAGCGGCTTCGACGCGGCGACCTCGAGATTCGCGGCGTAGGAGCAGCCCTGACACGCGATGATGACGTCCTCGCCGCTCTGGACGAGCGCCTGGAACTCGGCGCTGCCCGAGCCGCCCATGGCGCCCGAATCCGCTTGAACCATGCGGTAAACGAGCCCCATGCGGTCGAACATGCGCGTGTACGCGACGCGCATCGCTTCGTAGCCCTGCCTCGCGTCCGCTTCGTCGACGTGGAAGGAGTAAGCGTCCTTCATCGAGAACTCGCGGCAGCGGAGCAAGCCGCCGCGCGGGCGCGGTTCGTCGCGGAACTTCGTCTGGATCTGGTAGAGGTTCTTCGGCAGGTCGCGGTAGCTCTTCACCTCGCGCCGCACGAGATCGGTGATGATCTCTTCGTGCGTCGGCCCGAGGTGATAGTCGCCGCGCTTTCGGTCCTTCAGGCGGAAGAGCGTGTCGCCGAAGACGTCCCAGCGTCCCGACTCCTGGAAGTACTCGGCCGGCAACAGCGCGGGCAGCAGGACCTCTTCCGCGCCGGCGCGATTCATCTCATCGCGGACGATGCGCTCGATCTTTCCGAGCACGCGGACGCCGAGGGGCAAGAAGCTGTAGATGCCGGCGCCGACCCGCCGCACGTAACCTCCGCGGCTGAGCAGCACGTGGCTCGCGCTCGTCGCGTCGGCGGGAGCTTCTTTTAGAGTAGGGAGTAGGGCTCGGCGGTAGCGCATGGGGAGGGGACGGTCGTGGCGAAAAGGGCGCCAAAACTAGCGCAAGGGCGCGTTGGTACAAAAGCGGCGGAATTCCTAGGCTTTATGTAGACTTAGATTCCCGACTTGTCGCACCGGGAATACCGGGTACATGTTCCCGTGCGGCTCGGTAGTGCCTCCGCCCGACCGAGCACGCAGAAAGCGGCTTTTTTCGCTAGCGTGCCGCCTGGAGAATTCACGACGCATGACTGCCGTAGACACTTGGAAGGAAAAGCTTCGGGGAAAGATCCGCGAGGATTGGGCGCGCGAGATCGACATCTTCGAAACGCAGATCGAGCTCCGTAAGAAGGGCAAGGTAGAAGAGAAGCTCTTCGCCGAGACGCGGCTCCGTCGCGGCGTGTACGGGCAGCGCTACGACAACGGCCAGCGGCACGACGGCGAGAAGACGCAGCTCCTCGAGTTTCCGCAGAGCCCTCTCACGAAGGGTCCGAACACCGCCTGGGACGCGCCGGGGATGACCCGCATCAAGCTCCCGTTCGGCAAGGTGAGCTCCGAGCAGCTCGAGGTGCTCGCCGATCTCGCCGAAGAGTACTCGGATCACATCCTTCACATCACGACGCGCCAGGACGTGCAGCTCCACTTCGTCCACATCGAGGACACGCCGGATCTCATGCGCCGGCTCGCGGCCGTCGGCATCACGACGAAGGAAGCGTGCGGCAACTCCGTGCGCAACGTGACGGCTTGCCCGATCGCGGGTGTTTGCAGCACCGAGGCCTTCGACGTTGCGCCCTACGCCAAGGCTCTCACCTTCTTCCTGCTCGGACACCCGGACGCGCAGGACTTCGGAAGAAAGCTCAAGCCCGCCTTTTCGGGCTGCAAGGACCAGCCCTGCGGTCTCACGAATTTCCACGACATCGGCGCCATCGCCAAGACGCGCACGGAGAACGGCGTCACGAAGCGCGGCTTCGAATACTACGTCGGCGGCGGTCTCGGCTCGGGGCCGTATCCCGCCGCGCTCTTCGACGAGTTCCTGCCCGAAGAGGAGCTTCTGCCGATATCGCAGGCGGTGTGCCGCGTCTTCGGACGACTCGGCGAGAAGGAGAACCGCAGCCGCGCTCGCATCAAGTTCTTGGTGAAGAAGCTCGGGATCGACGAGTTTCGGCGGCTCGTGCTCGAGGAGCGGCAGAAGCTGCGTCCCGATCCGCGTTGGACCGACTTTCTGTCGAAGCTTCGCGAAGACGAGGAAGAGCCGAAGATGCCGCCCGCGCCGCTCGGGAAGGGCTCGCGTCCCCCCGGGTTCGACGCCTGGTACGCGTCGAACGTCCAGAAGCAGCGCCAGCCCGGCTACGCGCTCGCCACGGTCACGCTCCCGCTCGGTGATTGCACGCCGTCGCAGGCGCGCGCCGTCGCCGACATGGCGCGCCGCTACTCGGGCGACTCGCTCCGCACGACCGTCGCGCAGAACCTGCTGTTTCGCTGGGTTCCGGAAGCCGAGCTGCCCAAGCTCTACGAGGAGCTTCGCGCCATCGGTCTCGGCGAGCCGGGCGCCGACACGATCACCGACATCACCTCGTGCCCCGGCACCGACACCTGCAAGCTCGGCATCTCGAGCTCGCGCGGGCTCGCCGGCGAGCTCAGGAAGCGTCTGACGCTCGTCGAGGACAAGCTCGACCAGGCGGCGCGCGACCTTCACATCAAGTGCAGCGGTTGCTTCAACTCGTGCGGCCAACACCACGTCGCCGACCTCGGCTTCTTGGGCGTGAGCCGCAACGTGAACGGCCGGCGCGTGCCGCACTTCCAGCTCGTCATCGGCGGCGAGCTCAAGAATAACGGCGGAGCGTACGGGCTCGCCATCGGCGCCGTGCCGTCGAAGCGCGCGCCCGATCTCGCCGAGCGCCTTTCGAAAGAGTACGTCGCGGGTCGCACCGGGGACGAGACGTTTTCGAAGTGGGCCGCGCGCGTCGGGAAGAAAGAGATTCGCCGCATCCTGGACGAGTACTCGACCGTTCCCGCCTACGACGTGGACCCGAGCTACTACTCGGATTGGGGCGATCCGCGCGAGTACACCATCGGCGACATGGGCGAAGGCGAATGCGCCGGCGAGGTCATCTCGTCGGTTCAGTTCGGGCTCGCCGCGAGCGAGCGCGAGGTGTTCGAGGCGCAGGTGTTGCTCGACGAGCACAAGCCCGAAGACGCCGCCAAGCGCGCCTACAGCGCGATGCTCCAGGCGGCACGCGCGCTCGCGCGCCAGAAGAACACGAACCTGGGCGACGATCCGAACGAGATCGTGCGCGAATTTCGCGCGCACTACTACGACACGAAGCTCTTTTTCGACCCCTACGCGGGCGGGAAATTCGCACACTACTTCTTCAAGGCACACGAGGACGGCGCCAAGGCGAGCGACGAACGCGCCGCTCACCAGCTCATCGAAGAGGCGCAGCTCTTCGTGGACGCCGCCCATCAGTGCTACACGCGCATCGGCAGCGTGATGCCGTAGTCGCCGCACCCCCTCATCGAACATGGACTCTCAGCGCATCCAAGTAAAGCTCTACTCGACGGTCGCCCACGATCCCGAGAAGCTCATTCCCGTCTTCCACCGCTTCATCCGCGACAAAGTGTTCGACGAGCTCATGATCGACGTCGCCGATTACGGGCACGTGAAGGACGGTCCCGGCGTCGCTCTCATCGGACACGCCTCCGACTACTTCGCCGATCAGAGCGAAGGCCGTTTCGGTCTCGTCTACACGCGAAAGCGAGAAGCGCCTCCGCCCTCCGAGCGGCTTTTGGACGCCGTCCGGCGCGCCCTGAACGGCGCTCGGTTGGTCGAGAAAGAGCCGGGTTTCGAAGGCGTTCGCTTCGCGACGAACGAGCTCCTTTTCCGCTTCACCGATCGCCTGCGCGCCCCGAATGACGCCGCGACGTTCTCCGCGCTCGAGGCCGAGCTCGCGCCGATTACGGCAAGGCTCTACGGCGCCTCCGGCGTGAGCGTCGAAAAGGTCGGTGAGCCGCGCGACGTGCTCTCGGCAAGGGTCAGAGCGGCGAGCGCGCCCGCGACCGTCGACGAGCTCTATAACCGGCTCGGCTGAGCCGGAACCGGCATTCCCGTCCGAGTGGAACCGGACGGGAAGGGCCTTCGAGGGCCGAACGTAGGCTCGTTCGTGCGCATTCTCTACGGCGTCTCGAGCGACGGTCAGGCCCGCATCGAGCGGACCGAGGTCGTGGCAGCCGAGCTCGTCGCTCGCGGGCACGAGGTTCGACTCGCGACGGCCGGTCTTGCGGCGGTGGGCTTCCGCGCGCGTGGTTTCGAGGTCATCGACCTCGAGACCGACGTGAAGCGCGCGCTCGAGCAAGCCCTGCACTTCGAACCCGAGGTCGTGCTGACCGATTTTTCGTACTTCGCGTGTCTCGTGGCGCACCTCGCGAGGGTGCCGGTTTTGCCCATCGCGCGCGAACCACGCGGCTCGTACGATCACCCCGGGTAGGCGCGCTACGCCAAAGCCGCTTCGACGAGCCGGCGCACAGCGGGAGCGAGCGGCAGCGCGAGCGCCGCGTCACGGCCGCGAGAGCTCATCTTCTTCCACGTCTTTTCGAGGATCTCGACGGCCTTCTCCTGATCGGGATACTTCGCGATGAACGCGTCGAGCTCGAACTCGAGAAACACGAGGCAGAGCGCGTCTTCCATCGTCTGCGAGTCGGGATTCGAGTGGAGGCTCTGCTTGGTCACGATGCGGCGCACCGCGTGGACTACGTCGTCCTCGTAGCCGGCGCCGCGCAGCACGCCCTCGGCTCGATCGGCGTGGAAGCGCGCGAGCTTCGTGCGCCACTGGAGGTAGCCGACGCGTCCCGGCGGAAATTCGTCCCGCGGGATCTTCCAGCGTTCGACGTGCTGGCAGCGGGCGGCGAGGCGAAGCGCTTCCGAGGCGTTCGGCTCCAGTCGCTCGACCCAGCGCGACAAGCGATCCGCCTGAACGACCAATCGCGGCTGCGGCTTACCGTCGACCGTCTCGGTCACGGGATCGAGCGCGTTCAGTTGGTCGAAGACGAGCTTGGCGCGCTCGAAGCGGTCCATGGCCCCCTTCGAATAGCATTACCCGCGCAGATCGCGGTAGTTTCCGCCGCATGAAGTACCGAGCACTCGGCAGGACCGGCTTCGAAATTTCCGAAGTGAGCTTCGGTGCCTGGGCGATCGGCGGCACGTGGGGACACGTGGACGACGGCGAATCGATGAAGGCCCTGCACCGTGCGCTCGATCTCGGAGTAAACTTCTTCGACACGGCCGACGTCTACGGCGACGGCCGCAGCGAAAAGCTCATCGCACGCCTGCGCCGGGAGCGCCGCGAGCCGTTCTTCGTCACCACGAAGGCAGGGCGTCGCGTCGAGACGCACACCGCCGACGGGTACACGAAGCAGAAGCTCGCGGCGTTCATCGAGCGGAGCGCGACGAACCTCGGCGTCGAAGCGCTCGACTTGTTGCAGCTCCACTGTCCGCCCACCGACGTTTACTATCGCCCGGAGGTGTTCGGAGCCCTCGACGACCTCGTGAAGGAGGGCAAGCTCCGCTACTACGGCGTCAGCGTCGAGCGCGTCGAGGAAGCGCTCAAGGCCATCGAATACCCGGGCGTGCAGTCCGTCCAGATGGTTTTCAATCTGTTTCGCCAGCGGCCCTCGGAGCTCTTCTTCGATCGCGCCCGGCAGAAGAAGGTCGGCATCCTCGCGCGCCTGCCGCTTTCGTCGGGGATGCTCACCGGAAAGATGACGCGCGAGACGAAGTTCGACCAAGACGATCATCGCCTGTTCAACCGCAACGGCGAGGGCTGGGACCGGAGCGAAACGTTTTCCGGAGTCGACTACGAGCTCGGGCTCGCCGTCGTCGAGAAGCTTCGACCGCTCGTTCCGCCGGGGCTCACGCTGGGCGATTTCGCCCTGCGGTGGATCCTGGACTTCGACGCGGT
>DASUTR010000178.1:0-3420 GCA_036374535.1 Polyangiaceae bacterium | reverse complement strand
ACGAACGGGCTCGTCGCCCGTCCGGCGATCAGGAGGTCGCCGTTCGCGAGCTCTTCGACGGCGCTCGGGTAGGCTCCGCGCATCGCGCCGAGCCACCGGCCCCGCTCCCCGTGGTCTACGTCGAGCTCGCTCACGGGATCGTGCTCGAACGAAGTGTCGGCGACGGGCCGCGGCCCACAGCCGATGGCCGACAGGCAGACGAGGACGCCCAACGCCGCGCGCTTCACGCGGGCGTATCTTACGCGGCGCGGGCGCCGAAAATGCCCCGAGCGAGCGGTCCGACGAGCTCGTCGAGCGCCGCGCGGTGCGCTTCGCCCCGAAGCTCTTCGGTGAGCAAGCCGTGCCCGATCAGCGCGCCGTCCGGAGTGGGGGCGGGCCTGCTCGGGGCGGGAAGCTTCGACCGTGCGCGCCCGATCGCTTCGAATAGGCGCCGTTCGAGCCGAGCTCGCTCCGCCGCCGAGCTCTGCTCGAACGCCCACGAGACGAAGCGCCACCCGAGCTCGGCGTGTCGCCGTTCGTCCGCGGCGATCCCGGTGAGAATCCGACGCACGGCGGGATCGGTCGCGCGCTCGGCGGCTTCCGCGGCCTCGACGGCGGCGAGCGTCTCGCCGATGCACGCTTCCTCGAAAGCCGTCTCGATGATCGCCTCGACCGATGCGGCCTCGAGTGCACCCTTGCTCGAGAGCGGCCCCGGACCGAGCGCGCGCTTCGCGTACGCGGAGGCGAGGCCGAAGCAGAGCTCGGCGTGTCGGATTTCGTCGCCCAGCGCACGCTGCGCCGCCACGACGAGCTCGGCCGGAGCACCGAGCGACAGGAGCTCGAGCGTGAAGCGAGCGAACGCGGCGACGGAAGCGTGCTCCATCGCTCCGAGCCGGGCGTAGTGTTCGGCGAGCTCGGTCCGCGCCGTTCGGTCGAGCACTGCGACGCACGGCGTGGTTTCGCGCGCCCAGCCCGTGTTCGCGTTCACGACGCGGGCGAGACGCGCCTCGCCCGCGACGAGGAACGGGCGTCCGCAAGCGCCGGGAAATTGGCAGCTTCGTCCCTCGGTTCCTACGCTGCAGACGTCCAAGGTCGCGCAGTCGGCTTTCGAACGACACGTGTCATTCGGCGTTTGACACGCGAAGTGGCCCGTCAACGTCGCGGTCGTGCACGATTCGAGGCGCGGATCGGCCGTGCAGAGGAACCCGTTGCACTCCGCGTCGGACTTGCACGTCGCTTGGATGCACGTTCCCACGGGATCGCCGCAGAAGCAGACTTGGCCGGCCGCGCAGTCCGCGTCTTCCACGCATCCGGACAGGCACTTCACTTGGTGTCCCTGCAGGAACGTGTACGTCGCGGCGCAGTAGCCGTGCAGGAGCGACGCGCAATCGGCGTCGGTCGTACAGCTGACGACGGTCGCCATTCCCGGAGCCACGGTTTCGGAGCGGGGTAGCTTCGAAGCGCAGGTGCGTCGCTCCGGTCGATGTACGAATCCGCCGTCGCATCTCACGTACCCGGTGTCGGAGCCGTCGTGGTCCAAGAGGGGCGCGGGATTTCGGCAGCTCGAATCGATCGGCGCTCCGCCCGAACCACCGGCTCCGCCCGAGCCTCCGGTCACGGCGGTCGCTCCGCCCGAGCCTCCGGTCACGGCGGTCGTTCCGCCCGAGCCGGTTCCGCCTGATCCACCTGTCACGCTGCCTGTGCCACCTGAGCCACCCGCGTCGTCGTCGTCGCCGCTTGCGTCGAGCGCCGATTGCCCGCAAGCCAAGGCCGTGAGGCCGAGCGCTGCCGAAAGACTCGTGCGAAAAGCCACGACGTGCAGGCGTGTCCCCATCCTGACCGTCGAGTGCACGGCGTGCCGCTTACAGGAGACCGGCGAGGATCCGATCGAGCTCGTCCCACGACGAGTACTTGAGCGCGATTTCTCCAGCGCCCTCGCGGTCGCGCACTTCCGCACGCACGCCGAGCTTTCGCTCGAGGCGTACCTCGATGTCGCGCACGTTCGCGCTTTTCTGCTTCGGCTGCTTGCCGTTCGCCTTGTCCTTCGCGCCGCGCACGAGCGACTCGGTCTGACGCACGCTGAGCCGGCCCTTGAGCACCTTTTCGGCGAGCGCTTCGATTGCCGCGTCGTCGGCGACGCCGAGGAGAGCGCGCGCGTGCCCCTCGCTGAGCTCGCCGTGCACGACGCGCTCGCGCACCGTCTTCGGCAGACGCAGGAGGCGCAGGGCGTTCGCGATCGTCGAGCGATCTTTGCCGAGGCGCTGCGCGAGCGTCTCTTGCGTGTAGCCGTGCTCGTGCACGAGCCGCTCGAGCGCTTCGGCGAACTCGATGGGGTCGAGATCTTCGCGCTGAACGTTCTCGATGAGCGCGAGCTCGTAGGCGTCGCGCGTCGAAACGTCGCGTACGACGACGAGCACCTCGCGCAGCCCCGCGCGCTGCGCGGCGCGCCAGCGTCGTTCGCCGGCGATGATTTCGAACTCGTCCTGGCCCTTGCGCCGGACGACGAGGGGCTCGAGCACGCCGTGCTCGCGGATCGACCGCGCGAGGTCTTCGAGCGCCGCGTCGTCGAAGTGCTGGCGCGGCTGGTCGCGCCGGGGCGAGATGCGCTCGAGCGGGCAGGTGAACACGTTGCCCTCGTAGGCGGGAGCCGCGGGGCGTTCGGGCGTCGCGGGCGCGCGGACGGGCAGTAGCGCGTCGAGCCCGCGTCCGAGGCCGCGCAGCGGCTTCTTCGTGGGATCCGTCACGGCGGAGCCTCGATCACCTCGCGGGCGAGCGACAGGTAACCCTGCGCGCCCTTGGATTCGACGTCGTAGAGCAGCGCCGGCAGACCGTGCGAAGGCGCTTCGCTCAAGCGCACGTTGCGCGGGATGATCGTGCCGAACACGCGGAAGTGCTTCTTCACCTCGTCGGCCACTTGGTGAGCGAGGCGATTGCGCGGGTCCCACATCGTGAGCACGATGCCCTCCATCGCGAGGCCCGGGTTCAGCGACGCGCGCACGCGGTCGATCGTCGCCATGAGGTACGTAATGCCCTCGAGCGCGTAGTACTCGGGCTGAAGCGGTACGATCACGCGCTCGGCCGCGACGAGCACGTTCAGCGTGAGCACGCCGAGCGAGGGAGGCGAATCGAGGATCACGTATTCGTACTTCGCGAGCGCGGGGCTCTTCAAGAGCGCGGCGAGGTGGGTTCCGCGATCCTGTTCGAAGAGCTCGTACTCGACGCCGATGAGATCCTGCGTCGCCGGGACGACGTCGAGCGTCGAGATTTTCGTCTTCGTGATGACGTCGGCGATCGGCGCGGCGCCGATCATCGCGTCGTAGATGGTGCGCTCCGCCGTCCCCGGCGCGACACCGACGCCGCTCGACGCGTTGCCCTGCGGATCCATATCGACGAGCAACGTGCGTCGCTCGGCGGCCGCAAGGCTCGCCGCGAGGTTCACCG
>DASUTR010000177.1:0-11838 GCA_036374535.1 Polyangiaceae bacterium | reverse complement strand
CCAACGCTGCCCGTCGCGCCAACGCTACCCGTCGCGCCAACGCTGCCCGTCGCGCCAACGCTGCCCGTCGCGCCAACGCTGCCCGTCGGACCAACGCTGCCCGTCGCTCCACCCGGACCCGTCGGACCAACGCCGCCCGTCGGGCCAACGCTGCCGGTGGGGCCCACGCTGCCCGTCGCTCCACCCGGACCCGTCGGACCCACGCTGCCCGTCGGGCCAACGCTGCCCGTCGGACCAATTCCGCCCGTCGGGCCAACGCCACCCGTGGCACCCGTCGGACCCGTGGCACCCGTCGCGCCGTTACACGCGTAGGTCGTCACGTCGACCTCGCCGTTCTGGAGCGTGCCGTCGCGCGCGGTGCCGTTCGGCGCGCCGTCGTCGAGGCCGGCGTCGATCTTCTGCCCGCCGCTGGCGCAGTTCGCGCCGGCGTTTTCCACCGTGACTCGCACGAGGGTGTTAAAGCCGTTCGAACCGTCGGCGCCGTCACACAGGTACTCCGTGCGGTCGATTTCGCCGGTTTGGAGAATGTGGTCCTGCGCGGTGCCACCGCCGGCGCCGTCGTCGAGACCGAGGTCGAGCTTCACGCCACCGTTCGCGCAGTTCGCGCCGTTCGGTTCCGCGGTTACCTTGATGAGCGAGTCGTACGCGCCCTGACCGTGAACGCCGTTGCAAACGTACACCGTGCTGTCGACTTCGGCGTTGTCGAGATCGCCGTCGCCGTTGTCGTCGACGCCCGAACGAATCCGGTAACCTCCGTTCGTACAGTTTGCGCCGGCGGCCTCCGCCGTCGTCGAGATGAGACTGTTCACCCCGTCTTCACCCGGATCGCCCTGCTCGCCGGGATCGCCCTGCTCCCCCTGCTCGCCCTGTTCTCCCTGCTCTCCTCGTGGACCCTCGGGGCCCTCGGGGCCCGGGGCGCCCGCCGGACCGTCGTCGATGTCGGCGGTCGTGTCCCCGCACGTCACGGTGGCACCGTCCGCGGTCTGCGCGACCGTGCACGATTCGCCGTCGGCTCCGTTCTTACCGTTGGAGCCGTCCTCGCCCCCACATCCCGAGATCATCAACACGACGCCCGCGAGCGCCGGACCAATGACCCAACCACGCCCAACCCTTTTCCCAATTCGCATGTGTAGGATCCTTCCTAGTTCCCGAGCGGCCCTCCTCGGGAGCTCGGCGAGCCAACCCCACTAACACAATCCCCATCACGCGAGACCCCCCAAAGAGACCGTAAGGCACGTGGCCGTGGGGCCCGACCCCCGCGGCGGCACGTGCGCTCAATTGTCCCGGCGAGCGAGTGCCGAATTGTTACCTATGCGTCGGGTTGCAGGCCGAGTGACCCCAACTGCAACAGTTAGGTCTGCAACAATCTGTAACAAATCAGCGCGCGTGAGCGCCGGCATTCAGCGAGACGCTCGGCAACTCTTCGAGGGCACGAATCCGATCTTCGATGGGCGGGTGGGAGCGGAAAAGCCCCATGACCGCGCCGCGACCACTGACACCGAAGGCAGCGAGCGATTCGGGGAGGCTCGAGCCCTCGTTCCCGCCGAGACGGCGCAGGGCGTTCACCATCGCCGGCTTGCCGCTCAGCGCGGCACCACCGCGATCGGCGCGGAATTCGCGGCGGCGGCTGAACCACATGACGATCAGCGTCGCAAAGATGCCGAGCACGAGCTCGGTGGCAATCACCACCGCGTAGTAGCCGATGCCGCGGCCTTCACGCTCGTCGCGGCGAAGCGCGCTGTCGATGAGCCCGCCGATGATGCGCGAGAAGAAGATGACGAACGTGTTCAGGACGCCCTGAAGCAGCGTCAACGTCACCATGTCGCCGTTCGCGATGTGCGAAACCTCGTGACCGAGCACGGCTTCGACCTCGTCGCGATCCATCTGCTGCAAGAGACCCGTGCTCACGGCGACGAGGGAGCTGTTCTTCGTAGCGCCCGTGGCGAACGCGTTCATCTCGGGACCGTCGTAGACGGCGACCTCAGGCATTCCGATGCCGGCGGCCTGCGCCTGGCGGCGAACCGTTTCCACGAGCCACGCTTCCGTCGCGTTGCGCGGGGATTCGATCACCTGCGCGCCCGTCGTCCATTTCGCGATCCTCTTGGACAGCAAGAGCGAAATGAACGAGCCGCCGAAGCCCATCACCACCGACATGACCATCAGCGGGCCGTATTGGCGGCTGAGCCCTCCGTCACCGAAGACGCCTGCCCGCTCGAGAGCGGCGAGCACCAGGTTCAGGACGAACAGAATCGCGAAATTCGTGGCGACGAAAAGAACGATGCGCTTCAGCACGGCGGTATCGGCTCCTTGGTTCTCCGGGGCGACCGGCGCCGTCGCAGCATAAGCATCGACGGAGCCTTGTCCATCGAGCAACCGTTCGACCGGCTGCCCCATTCCCGCTGAATACGTGCGCAGGGCCCGAGCGGTTTCGGGATTACCGGCCGGCCGAAGGGGGCGGCTCCAAGGGCTGGAAGGCCAGCCGTCGAGGCGCTAGGGGTGCACTTCGCGCATCGTCACGCGGCGCATGGTGCGGGCCGTCTGCTCGCTCGACTCGTGCTGGGCGATGTCCGAGAGGCTGATCACGCCGACGGGCTTACCGTCGTCGTCGATACAGATGATGCGCGACTTCTTGTGTTTGCCCATGAGCTGCTCGGCGCGGTGCACGTCGTCGGATGGGCTGCAGGCGACGACTTCCCGCGTCATGATCTCGGCGACCGGCGTGCTCGTTGGGCGATTGTCAGCGACGAGCCGAATCGCGATATCTCGATCGGTGAGCGTGCCGACGACGCGGCCCCTTGCGTCGCACACCGGCAGGAAGCCGATGTTGTCCGCCCGCATTCTTGCCGCGGCCATTTGAGTCGCGTCGTCATTCGTGACGCACGCGATGTCTCGCTTCATGATTTGCTTGCAGAGCATCGGAAATCCTGACGGTTGAGGTGCAGCAGCAAGGGCAGCACGGCGCCCAGTGCCGCGTCACGGTGAGCGAAACGCAAAAAGAGGCACGGACCGTGCCGAACGGCGGGCTCAGCATTTCATTCCGGCGAGCGCCACGGCGCGGGCGTAATAAGTCGGCTGCTCGAGCACGTCGAGCTCGGAGAAATCGAGCGCGAGCCGCGAAGCCACGGCGAGGCCACGACCGTCACCCGAGCGCTTGAGAAGCCACTCGGCATGCTCGCACACGAGTAGGAGCGCGTACGCCTTGGCGAGGACGAGTGACAGGGAGCGGGCCCGAGCCTCGAGCTCGCCGGTGCCGTTCCGCGCGCGCTCGTACCAGGCGACGGCGCGAGCGGCTGCGTTCAGGGCCGTCTCGCAGGCGGGCCGGAGCGCCGACGAGCGCGCTGCTGACGCGAGACGCTCGAGCTCGTCGACGAACGCCGGCAGCGTCTCGTCGTCGGCGAGAGCGCGCTCCACGTCGAGCGAAAGAACGTTCGTCGTCCCTTCCCAGATGGTCAGCACCTGCGCGTCTCGAAGCAGCCCCGGCAACCCGGTATCCTCGACGTAACCGGCGCCGCCGAAGAGCTCGAGCACCTCGCTCGCGTGCGCGACCGCCGCCTTCGCCGTCGAGAGCTTGGCGAGCGGCTGGAGCAGCCGCAGGAGTCGCTCCTCGCGCTCGGTCGCGTCGCCGGCCTCGAGCTTGCCGAGAAGCTCGACGCTGCGAAACGCGAGCAAGAACTGGGACTCGAACTCCGCTTCGAGCCGGGCGAGCGTCTCGAGATGAAGCGGCTTCTCGGCGAGCGGGGCTCCGAAGGCGCGCCGGCGCTCCGCGTAGTCGCGGGCGAGCGCGATGCCGCGGCGCATCGAGGACACCGCGATGACGGCGTTCCACGTGCGCGTCGTTTGCAGCATCGGCACGATGGCGCGCACGCCGTTGTCGAGTCCGGCGACGAGCTCGGCGCGCGCGCCGTCGAGCGTGAGCTCCGCCGTGGGGAGCGCCCAGGTCCCGAGCTTTTCCTTGAGGCGCTCGATGCGAATGCCGTTCAGGGCCCCGCTCTCGTCCCTGAGCTCGAGGTAAAAGAGGGCGAGACCGCGGGGGCCGCTCGGGTTTCCTTCGGGGCGGGCGAGCGTGAGCGCCATCTCCGACGTCGTCGCGGACGTGAACCATTTGGCGCCGTGGAGGCGGAATCCGTCGCCCTCGCGCCGCGCAACGGTCTCGGTAGCGGAAACGTCCGAGCCGCCCGACCGCTCGGTCATCCACTGACCGCTCGTCCAGGCGAGCGCGGGATCACGATGGATGAGCCGCGGAACGGCGCGCTCGAGCATCGGCGCGCGATGCGCCGAGAGCGTACGAGCCGCGCCGTCGGTCATCGCGAGCGGGCACGTGTAGAAGAGCGACGAGGGCGCGAAAAGGTACACGAGCGCGAACTGGTGCACGCGCGACGCCGCACCGTGCCGGCGCTCGTACGGAATGGCGACGAGCCCGCGCTCGGCCGAGAAGCGCGCGAGGCGCTGCCAGGCGTCGGGAACCCGAATCCGATCGACGCGTCGCCCCCACGGATCGAACTGAACGAGCTCGGGTCGCGCGTTCCGTGACGCGAGCGAAAGCTCGTAGAGCTCGCCCCCCGCTCGTTCGCCCATGTCGGAAAGCTCCGGGGCGATTTCTCGCAGCACGTCCGCGGCAAGAGTCCGCTCGAGGTACTCGCGGAGCAGGCAGTCGTCGGCGAGCTGGTTGCCGAGGCGCGGCGGATCCTGGAAGAACATCGCGACCCGACTAGTGTGCCGGGATCCGCAGCGCGCGCTAGTCGGCGGGGCGATGTGCCACGTCGCGATGCGACGCGCGCTTCGGAAATACGACTTTGCGCGCGACGAGATCTTCGACGGTGTCGCGGAGCGTCTCGCCGGGATCCCGCGGCGAAAATCCGAGCTCGCGCTCGGCTTTGCCGCCGTCGCAGTACCAGAAGTACTGGCCCATCTCGATGCTCACTTCGTCCACGGGCGGCTCCCCGCCGATGGCGCGCACCGCGCGCGTGAAGAGCTTGCCGATTCCGACGGCGAGCGGTCGCGATTCCGGCATCCGCAAGAGCGGGGCCGCGACGCCGGAGAGCCGCGATAGACGCTGGAAAAACGCCGCCACGGTCGTGTTTTGCGCGTTCAAGATGTACCGCTCCCCGGCGCGGCCGCGCTCCCACGCGAGCACCATGCCGAGCGCCGCGTCGCGCGCGTCGACGAACGCTAGGCCGCCCGCAGGCGTCGCCGGGATGGAACCTTCGAGGAAGAGCCTCACGTCCTTCGTCGACGACTCTTTTTCGTCTCCAGGACCGAGCAGGAGGCTCGGATTGACGATCACGACCTCGAACCCGGGCGGGGCGTTGCGCGCGAGGGCTTCGCGCTCGGCGTAGAGCTTCGTACGGTAGTAGGGCCAGACGGCGATGATCTCGAGCGGTGCGCGGCAGCCCTCGTCGGCGACGCGGTCCGAGCGCGTGCTCACCGCGAGCGTGCCGCTCGTGCTCGCGACGACCGCGCGCTTCACGCCGGCGGCGCGGAGGCCGTCGAGCGCGCGCTGCGTCCCGATGACGTGCGCCTGGTAAAGCTCTTCCGACGCGTCGCGGCTCCGCGTCACCTTGCCGGTGCAGAGAAACGCTCCGTCGCACCCCTCCGCGCTCCGCTTCACGGCGTCGGCGTCGAGCACGTCGACGGACGCGACGGGGACGTCGCCCGCGCGACCGCCCCTGCGCGAGACCGCGACGACCTCGTGGCCGTTCGCACGGAGCGCCTGCACGACGTGGCGGCCGAGAAAGCCCGTTGCCCCACCTACCCAGAAGCGCCGGTGCGCGGCGCCGTTACCGTTCGTCGTCATCTTCGTCACTCGCCCGACGCGACGCTCGGCTCGCGTTCGGAAAGCCTGAACACCTGTTGGAACGTGACGAGCAAGTTCACGTTGTTCGTCTTCACCGCGCCGGACATGAACTCGCCCGGCGACGGCACGTAGGCCTCGCGCACGATGCGCGTGAAGAGCTCGGGGGACGTTTTCAGCACGCAATCGGCGCTCTCGGCGTGCTTGCCCGTCTTGATCTCGCAGGCGTCCTTCGAAACGAACAGCGTGAAGCGATCGTCTCCGAGCGCGAAGTAGTAGCTCGTCGGCCGCTCGACGACGCCGGGCGCGAAGCGCCGCTCGAGCGAATGGACCACGTCGTGGAGGGTTGGTACCGCCTCGGGCTCGGCGAGCGCGCCCGCGGCGGATTCCCGGCGGAGGTCGAACACCTCGCCGCGCGAGAGCGCGCGCACGGCGCGCTCGATGAACCCCGAAGCGGCGCGGGACGCGTCGCCCGACGACATGTTCTCGGTCGCGCGGCGGAGCTCGCTCACTTCGAGCAGGGGCCCGATGCGCGCTCCGACGTCGCGACGGCGCAGCACCTTGCCGCCCTTCGGCAGCGCACCGAACGTGCCGTCGAGGTACACGGGCAACACGTCGACGCCGTAGTGGAGCGCGAGATGCCCGATGATGGGCTTGAACTCGCGGATGGAGCCGTCGGTCGTGCGCGTCCCTTCCGGGAAGAGCAACACCGTCTTGCCCTGCTCGAGCAGCTCGCCCGCGATTCGGAGCGCCTGGCGAAGCGCGCCCGTACGCGGCATCGGAACGAGATTCGTGAAGTTCTCGAAGTAGGCCTTGCGGAAGCGGTTGCCCTCGAAGAAGTAGTCTTGCGCGGCGAGCGAGACGATGTCCGTGCCGTAACTCCCGAGGGCGTACTTCACGAGCCCCATGTCCAGGTGGCTCGCGTGGTTCGCGGCGACGATCACGTTGCGATTGTGGGGAATGTTCGCGCGCCCGCTCACCTTCGTGGTGAGCACGCGATCGTAGAAGCCGAGCTGCGCTCGACCGAGCCAGTGCATGGCGGCACGCCGCAGCGGCTCGGGAATCTCGACCGGGCGCTCTTCCTCCTCGACGACGCTCGCGGTCGTCCCGCGCCGCGCGTCGTTGGCGCGGCGCAACAACGCTTCGGCGTCGCCGACCGTCACGCTCGCGTTCAACGATTCGGCGTCGAGCGTGCGTCCCGCCTGTGCCTCGAGCGCGACGAGGAGCTCGAGCAACATCAGCGAATCGAAGCCGAGATCGCCGCGCAGCGACATGCCGGGCTGGATCTCCCGCGGCTCCCGTCGCGCGATGAGCGCGACGGCGGACCGCACGACCGAGGCACGCTCGCCCGAAACGGAGATCGCGGGCGCTTCGCTCGGGCGCCGCGCGGCCTCCACCGCGTTCCGAAGCTCCCCCCGCTTCACCTTGCGGGTCGTCGTGCGCGGCAGCGCCGTATCCCAGAGCGTCAGCACCGCGGGCCGCTGGCCGAGCGGAAGCTTCGCGAAGGCCTGCTCGAGCGCCGCGTTGGCGCGCGCGTGCCGATCGCTTCGCGACGCCTCCGCGTCGGGCGCCGGGACCGCCACGCACGCAACGCACTCGCGCCCGCGACCGTCGGCGAGCGCAATCACGGCGAGCTCTTCGACGTGCTCGACGCGTCCGAGCCGCGCTTCGACGTCGTCCGGGTAGACGTTCTCGCCGTTCGCGGCGACGATCACGTCCTTCTTGCGGCCGACGATGACGAGCCGACCCTTGCGATCGAGCTTTCCGAGATCGCCCGTGTGGAGCCAGCCGTTTTCGTCGATGGTGTTCTTGGTGCTCTCCTCGTCGCCGGCATAGCCGAGCATCACGTTCGGCCCGCGCGCGAGCACCTCGCCGATACCGTCGTCGTTCGGCGAATCGATGCGGATCTCGACGCCGGGAATCGGCTTTCCGACGTGGCCGGGACGGGCGCCGGGGCCCGCTTCCGCGACGGTGAGCACCGGGGACGCTTCCGTGAGCCCGTAGCCCTCGGCGAGGTGGAGGCCGAGCCCCGCGAACGTCTGGTGCGTGCGCTCCGGGAGCGCCGCGCCGCCACTCACGAGGAACTTGAGGTGCCCGCCGAGTCCCTGATGCACCGGCCCGAAGAGCACGCGGCCCACGTCGACGCCCGTGGATTTGCCGAGCGAGCGGTTGAGCTCGACCGCGAAATCGAAGACGTGCGACACGAGCGCACCGCGCTCCGCGACGCGGGCGAGGATGCGCCGTTCGAGCATCTCCCAGAGCGCCGGGACGCCCACGAGCCCCGTGATGCGGCCTGCTTTGAGCGCGTGCTCGAGGCGTTCGGCGTTCAGCTGATCGAGATAGACGACGCGTGCGCCGCGCGAGAGCGGTAGCAGCATGCCCGAGGTGAGCTCGAACGTGTGATGCAACGGCAGCACGCTGAGCACGCGGTCGTCCTTCCCGAGAGGGAACAGCGGCGCCAGCGAAGCGATGAGGGCCGTCAGGTTCTTGTGCGTGAGCGCGACGCCCTTCGGCGTGCCCGTCGTGCCGCTCGTGTAGATGAGCGCGGCGACCGCGCTCGCATCGACGTCCACGAACTCCGCCGCCGGGCCCGGGGCGACGGCGTCGTGCAGATCCAGCACGCGAACGCGGGGATCGAGCGCGCCTTCGACGCGGCGCCGCACGTCCGCGTCCGCGAGGAAAACGAGCGCGCCGGACGCCTCGGCGAGGGTCTTCGCGACGTCGGGCTCGATGGCCGAGTCGAGCGGCACGACCGTGGCGCCGGCCATCAGGACCCCGAAGAACGCGACGGGCCACGACGGATGGTTTTGGCCCGCGAGCAGGACGCGCGCACCGGATCCGACGCCCAGAGACGAAAGTCTAGCGGCGCAGGCGAGCGACCGCTCGCGCCATTCACCGAAGGAGAGCCGGCTCAAACCGTCACTTTCCGTGCGCTGCAGGGCGACCGCGAGACCGTGTCGGACGGCCATCTCGTCGAGCAGCGCGGGCAGCGTCTCGTGTCGGCGCGGCGCACGCTTCGGCCGCTTCACGCGCGCGTCGATTTCCGGGAACACCCACTTCTCGAGCGCCGGCATGTGCACGTCCATGAACCAGCGACGCCAGTCGATGCCCTCGGGCGTCCAGCCGATGCGGCGCCGGTCGGTTTCGTCGAGGCGCGCGCACGCGGCGCGCACGTTGTCGGAGCGGAAGATGTAGTGGAACTCGGCGGTGAACGGCACGAACACCGACAGCACGCGACCGACCTTGTCTTGCTGGCGCGCGAAGCCTCGAACGGCTTCGGCCGCCGGCCCGAGCAACGAGCGCGCCGGTCCGATCGCCGCCTTTTCGAGCGCTCCCGCGAGGCCGCGCGCGCCCTCGGCGAGCTTCTTCGGGCCGAAGCGGTCGAACTCCTTGCTCGAGAGCAGCGCGCCCTCGAAATGTCCCTGAAGGTACGAGAGGACCGGGCCGCCCCGCGCCGTCCTCTGATAGTACTTGCGCTTGTAGAGCCCCGTGAGCTCGAAGAAGCGCCGCATCGTGCAGGGGTTCGAATCGGTGGAGCCGAGCTGATAAACGGCCTTCGCCGTCCCGTCGAGGAGCTCGGCGAGCGCGACCGTGAGGCCGCCGGCGACCATGTCGCACGGGATCACGTCGAGGTAGTTGTCG
Organism: Polyangiaceae bacterium; assembly: GCA_036374535.1. Classification (GTDB taxonomy): domain Bacteria; phylum Myxococcota_A; class Polyangia; order Polyangiales; family Polyangiaceae; genus PMG-095. The sequence goes on along the minus strand of DASUTR010000177.1, from coordinate 2,405 downwards.
GCTCCGGGGATCTGGAGCCCGCCCTCGCGCAGGATGTAGATGAGCGGAGCGCTCGTGTTGATGCCCTCGTTCCATCCGGGAAACGGGTACTCGCAGGTGGACTCGACGATGGCGGGACGCACGATCGTGAAGGGAAGACCCGAGCGCGCCGTGATCTGCTCGCCGATCGCCTTCGTGTACGTATACGTGTTCGGGAAGCCCCAGAACTGCGCGCGCTCCGTGCCCGTCTCCGCGAGCCGTGCCTCGACGAACGTGCGCTTGACCTTCTGGATCTCGGCGTCGAGGACCGCACCGCGCGCCGGCTCGCCGCGCTCGGCGAGGTTCTTCTTGGCCTCGTCGAGAAAACGGCTCTGGCGGAACGCGTCGCTCGCGCGGTGACGCGCCTGCTCGATGACGTCGAGGCACTCGGAAATTTCGCGATCGGGATCCCAGTGCGAACGGTCGAGCGCATCGGCGCGCGGGAACGGGAAATCGAGCGGGTTCGCTTCGTCGATGTGCCCGGTGCGGCCGCCCGCGACGTAGCACGTGCTCGTGTGGAGGATCGGCACCGAGCCGAGGTCACGCGAGAGCGCCGCGAGGTTCTGCACGCCGAAGGCGTTCACCTCGAGCGCTTCGTCGAGCGGCGGCTCGAAATCGACGACGCCGGCGACGTTCACGACGGCGTCGACGTTGCCGCGCAGGTCTTCGCGCAAACCCGCGTCGAGACCGCAAAACGGCTGCACCACGTCGCCCGCGACGGGCGTCACCTTGTCGCGCAGGAACGCTTCGAATCCGGCCCCGTGAGCGTTGCGGAGCGGGTCGAACACCGCCGTCGGAACGATCTCTTTCCAGAAGCGCTCTTCGGCGGAATGCCCGCCCTTCTCGCGCACGACGAGGTAGAGGTGCCCGACGTTCGGGAAGCGCGCGAGCAAAAACGACCACCAGACCTTGCCGAGAAACCCGGTTCCGCCGACGACCACGAGCCGGCGGCCGTCGAACACGGCGTCGAGCTCGAGCGGGGGTGCGGCGCCGTGGCCCTGCGCGCCCTCGGCGTCACCGGGGGAATGCTCGATGCCACCGGCGGACGTCCGCCTACGGTTCGAGCGCGCGAGGGTCGAGCCGTTGGCGTGCCCGTTCGAGCCGTCGCGGGCGCTCAAGGCGCTCCTCCCGCACGCGTCATGTCGCCGATGACGATGGGCGGCACGTGGAGGAGCGTCACGTCGAGGGTGCGCGCCTGGCCGTTCTTCGCGCGATACAGAGCGTCCTCGAGGCTCGGCGATGTTTCCCACCCGAAGAGCTTCGGGATGTACTCGTTGTCGGCCCCGACGACGATGACGCGCCCGACGTGCTGGCGCCCGTTTTCGCCCCAGTACCACATGAAAAACGGGTGCGAGGGGTGGTACGCGTGCCCCGTGCGGAACATCTGAATCAGCGCCGGATCGCGCGCGTACTTCTGCTCGTAGCGGTCGCGGAGCTGATTCGCGTCGCGCGTCTCCGGCAAGAGCCGGTGCACGAAATCGATGTACGGCGCGTGCTGCTCGTGATCGAACTTGTCCGTGCAGGGGTGAAAGATCACGAGCGTCCCGCCCTTTTTCACGAGCGGAGCGCCGCGGTACATGTTGAAGAGGTAGCCCTGCGCGAGCACCTGCACGAGCAGCGGGTTCAGGAACGCGTGCACGTTGTAGGGGCTGATGTACGGCACGCCGAACACCAGCACGTCCGCCTGCCCTTCCACCGGCACGCAGTACTGCTCGAAGCTCTTCTCGATCGCGCGCGCGTGCACCTCCTCGACGGCCCCGGCCCACACCCCGGTCATGCCGTAGGGCGCCGGAAAGCGATCGAAGATTGCTTGGCGCGCCGCCTGCGGAAGCTTCCCCGTCGAAACGACGAGCGCCTTCGCGAGCGCGCGCTCGCGGCCAGTGAGGTCGTCCTCGTTCTTCATCAAGAAATCGAGGGCCGGATCGAACATGCGGTTGTTGATCGTCGTCTCGATGCTGAAGATCGGGAGCTTTTCGTGCGCGAGGCGCCCGAGCCGCCCGATGTCGTGCGCGAGCTGGCTCTTCGCCGGGTCCATGTAGCCGTCGGAGGCGCGGATCGACGCCGGATTGTGGTGGACCCGCAGACTCTCGTAATCGCAGAGGCCGACGGCGACGGACTTGTAGCCGCCGTTCATCGGCACGAAGGTCATGTTAACGTAGATGAGCAGGTCGCTCTCGACCGCGCGCCGGTTCAGCGTGAGCTTCTCGCCGTGATGGGTCTCCCCAATCGTGACCATGTTGTCACGATCTTCGGCGTCGTGGTTGTAGAGCCGGTCGGGCCAGAAGGCGTCGAACACCTTGTCGCCGACCATGTGGCGAATCTCGTTCGCCTTCATGCGGCGGTGGACGCCGAGGGCGACGATGATCTCGATGTCTTCGACGCCGTGG
>DASUTR010000176.1:0-6304 GCA_036374535.1 Polyangiaceae bacterium | reverse complement strand
GGGTACGAGGGCCTTTTGACGGGGACTCCGCACGGCGGTGAGAAGGGAAGCCGATGACGACTCCGGAACAGGAAGAACGTAGCGACCCCGGCGTCAAGCGACAGCTGATTGCGGATCAGCGGGAAGCAAACGAGCACATGGTGCTCGCGACGCTCCGCGCGCTCGAACGCACCGACGAAGCGGAGACGGCCCGGTTGCGAATCGAGGAGGTTGCGGTTGCGCTCCGGGCGAGCCACAAACGCTATCGCACTCTCTTCGAGCTATGTCCCGCGGCCGTCTATGCCTGCGACGCTTCGGGCATCATCCAAGAATTCAACCGCCATGCCGCGGAGCTGTGGGGCCGCAGGCCCGTGCCCGGAGATGTCGAGGAGCGGTTTTGCGGGTCACTCAAGCTATTCAGCCGCGACGGCACGTTCATGTCGCACGACGAATGCCCGATGGCGGCGGTAATCCACGGGAAAATTTCCGGCGTTTACGACGAGGAGGTCCTCATCGAGCGACCGGACGGGTCGCGCGTCATCGTCGTCGTGAATATCCGCCCACTGACGAACGAGCAGGGTGAGCTCGTTGGAGCGATCAATTGCTTTTACGACATCACCGGACGAAAGGCCGCCGAGGAGCAGCTCGCCGAATCATTGAAGCGGGAGCGTGAGCTCGCGGAGTTCCGGGAAATGTTCATCGGCATTCTTGGTCATGATCTCAAGAACCCGCTAGCGGGGATTGCCGGATTCGCCGCAGCTCTTCTGCGACGGGATCATCTCGTCGAGCAAGACGCCGTCGCGGTTGCGCGAATCGTTCGCAGCACCCAACGCATGAATCGTATGATTGGTCGGCTCCTCGATCTCACCCGAGCTCGTCTTGGCGGCGGTCTGTCGATTGAACTCGAGCCGGCCGATCTGCGCGAGATCTGCCAGCGCGCCGTCGAGGAGTTCGAGACCCGCGTCGACCTGGAGGTCGAGGGCGATCTCACGGGTACCTGGGATCCCGATCGTTTGACGGAAGTACTTTCGAACCTCATCAGCAACGCCGTCCGGTTCGCGGCGCCGGAAACGGTCGTGGCTATCAAGGCCTACGGTCTTCACGCAGAAGTCTTGGTGGAGGTGAAAAATCAGGGAGAGCCCATCTCCCCGGACATCCTCCCGTCGATCTTCGAGCCTTTCCGCAAAGCGCAAGGGCACAATAAGGCGATCGGTAATCTCGGCCTCGGCCTCTACATCGCTCACCAAATCGTCCTCGGCCACGGGGGAACGCTTGCCGGTCGTTCTGCCGGTGGGACGACGACCTTCGAGATGCGCCTGCCGCGAAGTCCTGACGCCGTTGCTCCGCCAGCCTGACGAGGCTCGGTTTCCTTTCATCCGAGTAGCCGTGAGCACTGCGCGGCGCGTGACAGGCGTCGCCGCTGCGCGGTAGGGTCAGCGGATATGTCGCGGTGGATTTGGGTATTGGGCTTGGCTTTCGGCGGTTTTCAGTTCGGGTGCGGCTCCGAACGCGGCGACAAAGGCGAGGATTCGACGCGTGGCGGTTCGAGCTCGGGTGGGTCGCCGGTGACGGGCGGCTCGAGCTCCGGAGGGTCGCCGGTGACGGGCGGCTCGAGCTCCGGCGCGTCCGGCACGCCGGCTACGGGCGGGGCGAGTGGCGCGTCCGGGTCGGCATCCGGCGGCGCGGCGGGGAGCGGAACGACGTTACCTCCGGATCTGGGCGCGAGCTGCAACGCCGGGTGCACGCTCACGCCGTGCGCCACCGAGGAGTCGTTTTGCAGTACGGGCTGGTGCGTCTGGGAGTCGCGCTTTCTGCCGTTCCAGGAGTACTGCAGCGTCGCGTGCGACGGGCCTGGCGCTCTCTGCCCGGCCGACTACGAGTGCGTCGAAGACGACGAGGGCGGCAGGTTCTGGTGTCTGAAGCCCGCGCCGATGCCCCCGGCCGATTTCGGTTCGCCGTGCACCGCGACGGTTCGAGCCAACGACTGCTTCCTCCAAAACGTAAGGCGCGAATGCGCGCCGTTCACGCACGACTGCGACGACGAGTGCGTTTCCGGGCCGGGACACGCAGACCCCGTCTGTTCCATGCATTGCAGCCCGACTCTCGATTGTCCGGAGGGTTTCGACTGCCGCGACACGCCGATCGGCTCGACCTCGGAGATGTCGTGCTTTCCGTCCTACACGCCCGAGAGCGTGCTCGGTCAGGAATGCATCCCCGATCCGACGTATCCGTCGCTTTGCGGTGCGGAGCCGGCATCGTGCGTCATGCCCGATCGCTACGGGCTCTGCGACTGCCTTTCGGACGAACGCGATACGACGATGCGCGACGAGTACTGCTCCATGCCTTGCGCGGGAACGTGCCCCGCCGGCTACGAATGCCTCGACGCCGCGAGGGCGCCGAGCAGCCTGGGCGTCGGATCGTATTGCTTCGTCGAACGCTGAGAAACCGGGTGACCGGCGCCCGGCCAACGTTCGTCAGGGCCCGCCGCGCTCGCCCGCATCGCATTTCTTGGGTTTTCGGGAGAGCCATCAGGCCCTGCCGCAGCTCGTCGAGGCCTTGCTCGCGTACCATTGCGGCGGGGGGTGACACCAAAGCGAGACCTTCCCATGCTTGCGCGAGCGAGCCGTTCCACGGCGCCATCGACCGTTTTTGCCTTCATTGCTCTCGTTGCGACGGCATGCTCGGAGAACGGCAGACCGACTGGTGACTCCGAACAATCAGGGGGCGTAGCTGGGACGGGCGGAGCCTCACCTTCCGGAGGGCAGGCGGCCGCAGCTGCGATGCCGGCGAACGGAGGTGCTTCCGCAAGCGGTGGAAGTACGAATTCGCAAGGCGGCACGGCGGGCAGCAATTCGAACGTCGGCGGCAACGCGAACGGTGGAGTCGCCGGTGGTACGGGTGGTGCCTCGCAGGGCGGCAATCTCCCGACGGGAGGCGCCCAGTCCGGCGCGGGCAATGGTGTGGGCGGAACGGCGGCAGGCGGAAGCGCAGCGGGCGGAACGGCGACCGGTGGCGTTTCGCCGACCGGGGGGAATGCGGGTGCCGGCGGCACGATGGGACCGTCACCCGATCCGTTCGTGCCCGGCGTCGCGCCTGCCGCAGCCAGGTATTTCAAGAAGGGGATCAACCTGGGCAATCGGCTGGAAGCACCCAACGAGGGCGACTGGGGCGGCAGGATCCTCGCTACGGATTTTCCCTTCATCGCGAGTCGCGGCTTCGACCACGTTCGCATCCCCATTCGTTTCAGCGGGCACGCCCTGGCGAGCGCTCCCTACACCATCGATGCCGCATTTTTCGCGCGGGTGGACACGGTGCTCGATCAAGCCGCCCAGGCCAACCTGGCCGTCGTGATCGATCTGCACGCCTACGACGACTTGGCGGCGAACGTCGCCGCGCATCGGGAGCGCTTCTTGTCGTTGTGGACGCAGATCGCGACGCGCTACCGCAACCGCCCTGAAACCGTAGCGTTCGAATTGTTGAACGAGCCGTACGGGCAGCTCGACACGAGCTGGAACGAATTGTCGGCCGCGGCGATCCAGGTGGTGCGCGCCACGAACCCGCGGCGATTGTTGGTCGTAGACTCCGTGTATTGGGCCGACCCGAGCAAGCTCGGCATGCTGACCTTGCCGAACGACGCGAACCTCCTCGTCGCAGTTCACGTGTACGAACCCAAGCTGTTCTCCTTCCAAGGCAAGGATTGGATGGGGCCCGAGTTCATGACCAAAGGCGTCGTCTTCCCGGGGCCGCCGTCCTCGCCCGTGACGCCCGTGCCCGAGGCATCGGCCGCCAGCTGGGCGAGAACCTGGTTCGACAACTACAATTCGTTGCCGGCGGCGAGCAATCCATCGGGACCTGCGACGGTGGCCGCACAAATGGCCTACATCACCCAGTACCGGAACGGCTCGGGCCGCTCCGTGTACAACGGCGAATGGGGTCCGCAAGACGGCGGCGCGATGGATTCCCGGGTGCGACTCGTGACGCTGGTTCGAGAAGAATGCGAGAAAGCCGGTGTCGGTTGGGCCATTTGGGAGGATCCCAACAACATGAAGCTGTTCGACTCCGCGGCGAATACCTGGGTGGCTCAGATCGTGGACGCGCTGCTGCCTCGCTAGAGCCACCGTTGACCCCGCGGGGATGGCGCTGTTCGCCGGCGACACCCAAGTCGAGTTTTGTTAGTCACCTTTCTCGTGGCGCTGTCCTGGGCGTTCGACTCGAACGAATGAGTGAAGGTTCTCCGGCGGCTCGCCTCTAATTCGGAAATCGGGGCCCCATGCCAGGAGGACATTCATGCGATCGAGCGCAAGACTATTAACGTTGGCTGCCAACGCCCTGCTGCTGTCGGCGTGCGGCGACTTCAGCGAAGGGCAAGCGGTGGACGTTGCGGTCGCGGAGGAGGCGTTGAACCTCACGTTTGCCCAGCATCAGACTGCTTGTCAGTCGGATCCGCGCGTGCAATCGGGCGTGGTCTCGCTCGCCGAGTGCATCGGCGCCGACATCTTCTTCCGTGAGAACTTCAACGGTAACGGCCGAACGTGCGGGACGTGTCACCGCGTCGAGCGAAACTTCGCGATCGATCCTCCCTTCATCGCCCGGCTGCCAGCGAGCGACCCGTTGTTCATCGCGGAGAACCAGTCCGACGGTCTGGCGCTGAACGGCCTCGAGATCCCGGCGCAGATGCGAGCGCGCGGACTCATCCTCGAGAACGTCGACGGAACCGCGCCGGAGGGGCCGACCGTCCGCTTCGTGCTGCGTAGCGTTCCGCACACGCTGTCGATGGCGACCAGCACCACGAGCCCCACGAGCGGAACTCCGGCCGAGCGAACCGGCTGGGGCGGTGACGGGGCGCCGGGCCAAGGCCGTCTGGCGGACTTTACTCAGGGCGCCACCGTTCAGCACTTCACGCGAAGCTTGAATCGGGTGCCGGGCACCGACTTCCGCAATGTCACCGAGCAGGAGGGTCAGGCCGTCGCGACGTTCCTGCGTCAGCTCGGCCGCCTCAACGAGGTCGACCTCAACGGTATCGGCTTCAGCGATGCGGGCGCCGACATCGGCCGCCAGCGCTTCGTGGCGGTGGGCTGCGGTAACTGTCATGGAAACGCCGGCGCGAACTCTTTCGGAGCGAACGGCAACTTCCTCACCGGTGTGGACGTCGTTCGCAATCCGGCCCTCGACGCGTTCCCGAACGACGGCGGCTTTCTCGTGATCCAGGGCCAAGCACCGCCCGGCGCCATCGGCGACGGCTCGTTCAACGCGCCACCCCTCATCGAAGCAGCCGACACGGGCCCCTTCTTCCACACGGACACGCAGATCATCAACGCGCCCGCGGAAAACACGAGCAGCGCCCGCACCATCGAGCAAGCGGTCGCCTTCTACAACTCGCAAGCCTTCTTCCTGCCCATGGACGCGACGGACATCGCGAACATCGGCCGCTTCCTGCGTGCCCTGAACGCCGTGTTCAACATCCAGATGGCCAGCAATCGGATCATCGGGGCCCGCAACATGGGCAACGTCCTCGGTAACGTGGCCCGCGTGGACAGAATGCAGCGCCGCCTCGCACAGATGACGCTGTTCGAGCTCGACGACGCGGTGCGGGTCCTCTCCGGCGTGCCGAACCTGAACACCGCGCAGGCGAACGGTGTCCGCGCGGCGCGCACGCGCATCGAGACCGTCGTCGCGACCCCAGGCACGAGCGCGGCGGCGTTCAACACGCGTATGACGAACCTGAACAACGCCTTCAACGACCTCGATCTCGCCGACAGCGGGATTTCCGCGAACGTCACGTTCAACATCGGCAACGCGACGCGGATGGACTGCGCCGATCCGTCCACGAATACGCAGCCTGGCAACGCGCCCTGCTTCAATCCGGCGTTGCGCACTCCGGCCCCGTAGCCGTCGACACACCCGGGCTCACCCAACGTCGCTGCAACGGCGCGTTGGGTGAGCTCGCGTCGCCTTCGTTCGCTCGTGGCGGCACGCGCCGCCGTAGCGACGAGTTCCCGAGCTCTTCGGGACGTCGCTATTCGCTATGCCATGTCAGCTCGACGCGAGTCTTGCGGGCCCCCTGCCAGGCGCGCTCCATGAACGAGGCCTGCACTTTCTGAGCGCCGGCCAAGAACAGTACGCCTTCGCAGAACCCCAGCGTCTGATGACAAGCGGCTTCTTCGGCAAGGTCCGACATTTCATAGTGGATGTCGACGTAGGCGTTGCCATCCTCGAGCATGGGCAGCGTAAACGCGGAAAAATCGAACAGCGTCGCGCGCAGCACCTTCAGGCGCATCAGCGACTCGACGGGATGGTTCGGGGCGACGAGCTCGGGGTGCTCGGT
>DASUTR010000175.1:0-5052 GCA_036374535.1 Polyangiaceae bacterium | reverse complement strand
TTCGGGCGCGACGGCCGCGACTCCTCGCGCGCGGGCTCGATAGCTCGATGGCCTAAAGCAACCCGCGTGCCGCTCCCTCACCGGCACGAACTACGGAGCGCTCGGCTGGCAATCCGCATCGGCACTCTCTTCGCCGCCGCGAACTCCGGCAGGCAGAACATCCCACGAGACAATTCGTCGCACCACGCGCTTTCCTACTTCTCGGTCGCCGACACGGTTCTCGCGTCTTGCTCGAGGTGCCGTTGCAGCGTGCTTCGGTTGATGCCGAGAAGTCTGGCGGCCCGCGCTTTGTTTCCGCCCGAGAGCCCGAGGACTCGCGCGATGTGGCGGCGTTCGAGCTCGACCAGGGACAACGTGCTGGGCTCGAGCTCGCTGGGGGATGGCGGAGCGCATCCGACTTCGGGAAAGCGAATCTTTTCGGGAAAGTCGTGGACGCCGAGCTCATCGCTCTTGGATAAAGCGACGGCGCTTTCCATGCAATTCTCTAGCTCGCGGACGTTTCCGGGCCAACGGTAGCTCCGCAGTCGTTCTTGAGCCGATTCGCTCAACGTGACGACCCGCGAACGCTTTTTTGCGAAGCGCCTCAGGAAATGGCGCGCGAGCAGCAGAATGTCATCACCCCGCTCTCTCAGCGGAGGCACCGTGATCCCGACGACGTTGAGACGATAGTAGAGGTCCTCGCGAAACCGTTTCTCGCGCACCTCCACCTCCAAGTTCCGATTGGTCGCCACCATGATGCGACAGTCGAACGAGACTTCCTGGTGTCCGCCCAGTGGACGCAGCGTTCGTTCTTGCAAGGCGCGGAGCAGCTTCGGCTGAAGCTCGAGCGGAAGCTCCCCGATCTCGTCGAGAAAGAGCGTGCCGCCGCTCGCCTCGAGAAACAGACCCTTTTTGGTGGTCTTCGCGTCCGTGAACGCGCCGCGCACGTAGCCGAAGAGCTCGCTTTCCAGGAGGCCCGCGGGCATTGCCGCGCAGCTCAGCGCAACGAACGGACCGCTCCGGACGCTACTATTTGCGTGAAGCGCGCGCGCGATGACTTCCTTACCCGTCCCCGTTTCGCCCTGAATCACGATGGAGACGGGGCTGTCGGACAACTTTCGAACGAGTTCGTAAAGCCGGCGCATCTTCGTACAGTTCCCCAAGGGCGCCGGCAGGCCGAGCACCGAGATGGCATCGTCTTCGAACGAGAGGGATGCGGCGTCCTCCGGAGCATGGTCTCCGAGGCCACGCGCGACCGATTGCACGAGGGAATCGGCGTCGAGCGGCTTCTTCAAGAAATCACGCGCACCGAGGCGTAACGCCGCAATCACCGTGTTCATGTTTCCTTGCCCGGTCATGACGATGAACGGCAAGTCGGGTCGCGAATGGACGATGGTTCGGCACAGCTCGAGCCCGTTCATTTCTTCCATCGCCACGTCGGTGACCACGAGATCGAAATCCTCCGATGCGATCTTCTCGAGCGCGCCGTGGGGAGACGTTTCCGACGTGGCGCTGTAGCCTTCGCCTTCGAGAATCTGTCGCACCAGTTCGCAGGCGTCCGTTTCGTCGTCGATCACGAGAATGCGAGGTCGCTTGGCTCGATAGCCCGAGCTCTCGCTCGCGATTCGAGGCATGTTCGATTGCATGAAGTTCCTCGCATTCGCTGAAAACGGACGAGGGCGAGAACGTAGCACTCGCTGTCGCTTGCAAGTCGTTCGAATTGAACGAGTGCTGCCATCATTTTGATTGATAGGTGCGCGCCGGAGAACAAGGTGCCAGGCGAGCCGGGAACCGGGCACGACAAGTGCTTGGGAGAAGGAGCGCGCAAAGGCGTGGCGCGGCCGGGGGCGGGCTTTCGTTTCGACGGAGTTCGCGAGCGCGGGGAGCGAGCAACTCGCGTAAGTGCGCGAACTCCCGCGTGTCTCTGCGTTGGCTCGAAAGGTGCTTTGAACGTTCACCGAAGCGCGCCTTTCTCGTGGCGTCGCGCGCGGAGCGCATCCTTTCGTGCCCGCAGAAAGAATCCTCATGTCGACGGAAGCATTCGTGATTGGAGTCGTCGCCCTCGAAGCCGATAACTCGTGACGTTCGCACGCCGTATTCTGGCGCGGGCCTCGCTCGTACTGTTCGTGGCGATGCACCTCGGTTGCGCGCTCGTCATCGTCTACCCGCCGACGTGGCCGCTCGTTTTCTTTGCGCTCGGCAGCTATGTCGTGCGCATGTGGGGCGTCACCGCCGGCTTCCATCGCTACTTCGCGCATCGCACGTTTCGTACCAGTCGAGCGTTCCAGTTCGTCCTCGCGGTGCTCGGTACGACGGCCATGGAGAATGGTCCGCTGTGGTGGGCGAGTTGGCATCGTCGCCATCACCAACATTCCGACACGCTTCGCGATCCTCATTCCCCTCGGATCCACGGCTTCTGGCAGGCGCACGTGGGCTGGGTCTTCGACCCCAAGAACGACGAGACCGATCTATCGAACGTCAAGGATCTGTCACGCTTTCCCGAGCTCGTTCTGCTCGAGCGGTTCGCGTGGGTGCCGCTCGTTCTTTGGGCGCTCGGCTGCTACGCGGTCGCCGGTACGGCGGGCGTCGTGTGGGGCTTCGTCGTGAGCACGGTCGCCGTGAACGGCGCGACCTTCTGCATCAACTCGCTAGCGCACGCCTGGGGCTCGCGCCGCTACGACACGAAGGATACGTCGCGCAACAACATCGCGCTCGCGCTGCTCACGCTCGGCGAAGGTTTTCACAACAATCATCATTTCTACATGAGCTCGGCGCGCCAGGGATTCTTCTGGTGGGAAATCGACATGACCTACTACACGCTGAGATTCCTCGCGTGGCTCGGTCTCGTGCGCGATCTCCACGAGCCGCCCGCTTGGGCACTCGCGGGACGGAGTAGGCGAAGCTCATGAACGCACCACTCTCGACCGGACCGTGGGAAGTTTGATGCTCTACGATTTCATCGTCGAGAATCGAGAGCGAATCATCGCGAGCGTGCGGAATCGTGTGCAGGAGAGGTCGGCCCCGGATGCCGTCGAAGCGAGGCTACAACACGGGGTCCCGCTGTTTCTGACCCAGCTCGCCGAGGCGCTGGCGCCCGGAAGGCCAGATGGTTCGGCGCCTTCGGGTTCGTCGGGCGAAGCGCGCAAGCGAATCGGTGATAGCGCGGCGCTCCACGGGCACGAGCTATTGAAGAAGGGCTTCACCATCGCTCAGGTCGTGCACGGGTACGGGGACGTTTGCCAGGTCGTGACGGAGCTCGCCGGGGGAATGAGCGCGGCCATCAGCGCCGACGAGTTTCAGGTGTTCAACCGCTGCCTCGACGACGCCATCGCAGGAGCGGTGACGGCGTACGGGCGCGAACGAGAACGACACCTCGCCTACCAAGGCACGGAACGTCTCGGAGTCCTTGCGCACGAGCTACGCAACCAGCTCAGCATGGCGATTCTCTCGTTCGATGTCATCAAGAAGGGCGTCGTCGGGCTTGCGGGAAACACCGCCGCGGTCCACGCCCGCAGCCTGGCGGCGCTGAAGACTCTCGTCGAACGATCCCTTGCCGAAGTCCGGCTCGAAGTGGACGCCCCCATGCTCGAGCGCATCTCCGTGGCCGAATTCATCGAAGAGCTCCGTGCGGGTGCCGCACTGCAAGCCGACGGCTACGACGTTCTTCTGACCGTGGCCGCAGTCCCGTCCGAGCTCGCCGTCGATGCGGACCGGCAACTGCTCGTATCGGCGGTATCGAACCTCCTCCACAACGCGTTCAAGTTCACGCCGGCCGGCGGAAGTGTGACGCTCAGCGTGGACGCCACGCCGGACCGCGTCCTCGTCGAGGTGCGCGACGAGTGCGGCGGCCTGCCCCCAGGGAAAGCGGAGGAACTGCTGCGCCCGTTCACGCGAGCCGGCCTCGATCGCACGGGGCTCGGGCTCGGGCTTTCGATCGCGCTGAACGCTGCGCGAGCGAATTCGGGGGACCTTCTCGTGCGCGACGTCCCGGGACATGGCTGCGTGTTCACCATCGGGTTACCACGAGCGATCTCTCCGTCGATTTGATGGCCCGACGAGGTCACTTTGATGGAGGTTCGCCGGCATAGAGCGGAACTCTTCGATCGAGCGCGCTGAAGCCGCGCGGCCCACAACGTGCATGCAAGTACGGTGGGTGCAGGCTGATCGCCATTCGTCGAGCTCACGAGCGTCACCACGACCGTCGCGGCAAGCGTGAGGCGTGGTTCACGTTCCACGCCGGAGATCGAGCGGACTCGCTCGGTGACAATCTCGGGAGCCTCGAGCTATTCAGTGAAGGACGACTCCCGCCGGGGACGCGCGTCCCGCGTTACCCCCTGCGCGACGCGGAGATCGTCACCTACGTGCGGGAGGGAGCGCTCGCCTACGAAGATTCGAAGGGTCGTTCGGTCGTCCTCTGCGCGGGAGAGTTTCAGCGCATGACACCGGGGCGTGGCATTCGTTGCAACGAAACGAACGCGTCGCGCACCGATTGGGCGCACGTCTTCCAGGTAGGCCTTCGCCCCTCACAAGGGGCATTCGAGCCCGGCCACGAGCAGAAACGCTTCAGCGCCGCCGAACGGCGCGGCGTGCTCTGCCTGGTCGCCTCGCCCGATTCGCGCAAGGGCTCGCTCGGCGTCCATCAAGACGCCCGGATCTACTCCGCCCTACTCGACCCGGGGCAGCACCTGGTTCACGAGCTCGCGGAGGAGCGACAGGCGTGGCTTCACGTCGTCGCCGGAGACGTGAGCCTCGGAGATTTCGTCCTCAGTGCCGGTGACGGCGCCGGCATCACGGCCGAGCGCGCGGTCTCCATCACGGCGCAGGAATCGAGCGAGATCTTGTTGGTCGACCTCGTGGCAGCGACAGCCTGAGGCTCCGATCGTGCATCGCTACCTGCGAACCCGTTTCGTACGCCGCACGGGCTCGGTGGCAGGCGCTCTACCCGAGCCGGTCATCGCGCGGAAGATGCCGAGAAAGACCCCCGCCCCGAGCAGGGAAACCAGCAGGCTCGTCAAGTCGAAGCCCTCTTGGCCGGTGAGCATCTTGTACGCAAAACCCGCCACGGCGGCGCCC
>DASUTR010000174.1:0-11355 GCA_036374535.1 Polyangiaceae bacterium | reverse complement strand
CGAGCACAACCCGCCTTCGACGCCGGCGCGCGGACGCGAGCGGGATTGGGCGGACGCGAGCGGGATTGGGCGGACGCGAGCGGGACGGAGGCGGACGCGAGCGCGACGGGGCGAATGCGAGCGCGACGGCAAGGCATGCGGACCGGGCACGACAATACGCGCACGAGCAAAGCTACACCGCGTCCGAACGAACAAAGCTCAGGTCCGGCGCGGCGAAGCCAACGGGGGCCGGCGGCCCATACTCGGCGCTTCGTTCAGAGCGATGAGCCCCGCCCTCTTCCAACCGGTTGCGCCGAGCCACGTTTGCGTCGGTGAGATGACGACCCACCGTGCCATGGCGCGGTGAAACGGCGGACCTGCGCGAGGGAGCTCCACGTGGTGAGAGAGCTTCCAGCCGTCGAACTGAGCCGCTGACGAGAAGGCGTCGACGCCCGCGCCGCATTGCGTTTTCTCGTGCTTCCGAAAGTTCGCAAGAACGTAGACGAGGGCACTTCGCACTTGCCTGGGTGACGTGAGCGCGCGGCCGTGCCAGCGGTCGGCCCAGAAGCGCCCGCGTCGAAGCACGAGGGCGTTGACGAAGCGGGCAATGCGGATGGCCACGCTTTGGACACCGCGAGACAACGCGCGCGCATCGCTGGCTTCGACGATGAGGTGCACGTGGTCCCACTGCACCGAGAAATGAAGCACCCGAAATTGCCCCGGGCGGCGGTGGACGGCGCCCGCGATGGCGATTCCGACGGTGGGAAAGACATGTTGGCTCCGAAGGGGCCGGAACAGGGAACGTAACGTGACGTGCACGGGGTGGTGGGCAAGGTGCCGCGGGCGCGCGCGGTGGGGGACGTTCGGGCGCGCCGATCGGCGTTTTCTGCCAGCTCGAGCGCGCTTGCCACCCCACGAACCGGGGAGGTGCAGCGATTGCTGCACAAAGCAGGGTGAACGGCGACGATGGGCAACCATACGCAGCGGGCGGAGTGCGCAACTTGAACGGGCACTAATGCATTGTGTCGAGCTTAGTCGGTGTCAAGAGGCGCAGCGCGCACGGCGAGTTCACCCCAGCGCGCACGGCGAGTTCACCGGCGCGCGCGGGGGCGCGGGGGCGCGGCGGTTTTTTTCGAGGGTTTGGGGGAGCTCGTGCGGGGGGCCGGCTTCGAGCGGCGGGAGCCCTTCTTGGGGGCGCGTTGGGATGCCCTAGGCGCTTTCGCGGTTTCAGGCCTCGCTGGTTCGGCAGGCAGTGTCTTGACGAGTTTCTTCGGCGCTTGAGCGCGGTAGCTTTCGTCGATCCACGCCTTCAAAAGTTCGACCGGGGGCTCTTCGCCGGGTGCGAATCGGGCGGAGACCCAGCCACTCTTGCCGAGACCGTAGGGCGTGGGCTCGGTGAACGGCAGCATGAGCGCGACGGCGTTCGAGCGCGGAAGCTTGCAGGAGATCTTGAAGGGTTCACCGTCCACGCTGAGGTAAGCGAACGTCTTGTCGTTCACGGCAAGATCGAGGTGGCCGGGCCAGGGACTTTTCAGGTGGGCGCCGGGGTACGCAAGACCGAACGCTCGAAGGTCTTTGAGAACGCCGCCGGCCGCGCGCTTTTTCGAAGCCATGCGGCGCATGCTAGAACGCTCGGGTGCGGCAAGCGAGTCGTTGGCTTTCGGCCCTCGCAGCAGTGCTGATCGGTTGTGGGGGAAGTGCGCTGCCGAGCTTCGGCGAACCCCAAGGAAGCGTTCTCGGCGAATCGGAGCTCGAAGGCGGTGATCTCATCGGTTATCGGAAGCTCACGCGCGACGATTTTCGCGGCACGGCCCCGGGCGACGGCAGGCACGTGGACCGAGTCGGTGCCGAGACCTTCGCCGTCGTGAAGCACGATCCGGATTTGAGGATTTCGGCGCTACGCTCGCCGGGCAGTTCGACCCTCGTCGGCAAGATCGAGAATCTGCGCTTCCGCGCCTGGATGGATCGCTCCCGTTCCTGGTGGAATCCGAAGCAGGGCTCGCTGCCGGCGGCTTACGTCCTCGAGCACGAGCAGATTCACTTCGCGCTCGTCGAGCTCGAAGCGCGAGCGATGAGCGCCGAAGGGAAGGCGCTCATGAACCGGTCGTTCGAGGCCAAGGACTCGAAGAAGCTCGAGGCCGAGGTGAACGAGGCGATCGGCGAGATCATGGAGGAGGGCATGGAGCGCCTGCTCGAGATCAACCGGGATTTCGACGAGGACACTTCCGGACGCTACGAGCCCGCAAAGCAGAAGGACTGGTTGCGCCGCGTCGAGCGCTCGCTTTCGACGCAAAAATAGCGCGGAACGAGCCGCGCATTGCGCCGCCCTTGGGCGTAAGATGCCGAGACGGCGCCGCTCCGTCCCGGGGCAGCGCGCCGCTGTTCAGTGTCCCGACGGAAATTCTTGCTCTCCGCTTTTCCGGCCGCCTTGCCGGAGAAACTCCGCCTGCCGATCGGCGCGGCGATGAAGCGGACGCTCGCGCAGGGCTACGACCGAGCCGCGTTTCGCGCGGACGTGCTCGCCGGGGTCGTCGTCGGGATCGTCGCGCTGCCGCTTTCCATGGCGCTCGCGATCGCCGTCGGTGTTCCGCCGCAACACGGCCTCTACACCGCCATCGTGGCGGGCATCGTCGTCGCGCTCTCGGGCGGCTCGAAGTTCCAGATCACGGGACCCACGGCGGCCTTCGTCGTGGTCCTCGCGCCCATCGTGTCGCGCGAGGGACTCGCAGGACTGCTCACGGCGGGCCTGCTCGCCGGGTTCATCCTGTTCGCGATGGGTGCTGCGCGACTCGGGCGGCTGATTCAGTTCATTCCGCACCCCGTTACGACCGGATTCACCGCCGGCATCGCCACCGTGATCGCCACGCTTCAGATCAAGGATCTCCTGGCGTTACCGATAGCGCACATGCCGGAGACTTACCTCGAGAAGGTCCGTGCGCTCTTTCACGCGCGCGGGGGCGCGAGTCTGCCGGATTTCCTGACGGGCCTCTCGACGCTCGCCATTCTGCTCGTGTTGCCGCGCCGCTTTCCGAAGCTCGCGGCGCGCGTGCCCGCGCCGCTGCTCGCCGTGGTCACGGTAACGCTCGGCACGGCGCTCGTGCACGCGCTGCTTCCCGAAATCCGGGTCGCGACCATCGGGTCGCGGTTTCAGTCCGTCGTCGGCGGCCAGGTGATTTTCGGTATTCCGCAGGTGCCACCCCTGCCGACCCTGCCGTGGGGCTCGGGCGGTCTCAGCCTCGGCTCGGTGAATCGGCTCGCGTCCGCCGCGTTCGCCATCGCCATTCTCGGCGCGATCGAATCGCTCTTGTCGGCGACCATTGCAGACGGCATGACCGGTAAGAAGCACGACCCCGACGCCGAGCTCATCGGGCTCGGCCTCGGCAACATCGTGGCTCCCTTTTTCGGCGGCATCGCCGCGACCGGCGCGCTCGCACGCACGGCGACGAACGTGCGCGCAGGAGCGCGCTCGCCGATCGCCGCGGTCGTCCACTCCCTCGTCGTTCTACTCGCGATCCTGTTGTTCGCGCCGCTCGTCGCGTACGTGCCGATGGCGGCGCTCGCAGGGTTGCTTCTGCTCGTGGCGTGGAACATGTCCGAGGTGCGGCACTTCGCGAACATCGTGCGCATCGCGCCGAAGAGCGACGTCGCCGTGCTGCTGCTCTGCTTCGTGCTCACCGTCGTGTTCGACATGGTGATCGCGGTTTCTTTCGGCGTGGTGCTCGCAGCGTTGCTCTTCATGCGGCGCGCTGCGGAGCTCACGCGCTCGCGCTTTCTCGAGGGCTCGAGCGGCGAATCGGACCTTGCCATCGTTCCCGGCGTCGCCATCTACGAGATTGCCGGACCGCTGTTCTTCGGTGCCGCCCAAAACGCCATGGGCGCGCTCGGCAGCGTAGGGCCCGATACGCGCGTCATCGTGCTCGCGCTCGGCCGTGTGCCGACCATCGACGCGACCGGCTTCGTGGCGCTGGAAAGCGCGATCGGCAGACTGCGCAGCGCGAAGAAGCGCGTGGTGCTGACGGGCCCGCTGCCGGAGCCGCGCTCGTTGTTCGACCGCGCGAACCTGTCCAAGCATCACGATCACGTCTACTTCGCCGACACGCTCGAGCGAGGCGTCGCGCTCGCGAGCGAGCTCTTGAAGGACGCCGGGCTCACGGTTCCGCCGCCGGCGGCAATCGACCCAACGACGTCACGCGAACCCGGCTCCTAACGGAAAACGTCGAAAACGTCGTTGCTTGAATGCGACGTCGCGACGGCGGGCGACGGGCCCGCGACTTGCACTGCGAACCGGCTATGGTCAGCGAGACGAAACCGGCGCCTTTCAAGGGAAACACGGCGTGGCAATCGATCGCGATCGTTCTCGGCGCCGTGGCACTTTGTCTCTTGCTCGCCGGGGTCGTAACGATTTTTGCACCTCGAGCGGTGCCCGTGGTCCCCGATGTGAGCCGCGAACGCGTCTTCGAGCCGGCCAGGGCCGCGCCCGACCCGCTCGCGGAGCGCGCTCCGGTTCCGGCACCCGAACCGTTCGGCGAGCCTCCGAGTACGCCCCTCGCCGCTGCGCCTCCCCTCGACGCCGGACTGCCCGTTGACGCGGGTCGGCCTGCCGACGCAGGACGGCCCACCGACGCCGCACCGCCGTTCGACGCGGGCATTCCCGACGCCTCGTCCGACGCCGGACGGCCCGATGCCTCACCGGTAACAATCGATGCCGCAGCGGGCGACGCGAGTGTCGAGGCCGTCGCCGCGGCGGGAGAACCGTGCGGCACGACGACGTGTCCCGCGGGCAAGGTGTGCTGCAACGCGAGTTGCGGCACGTGCACGAACCCCGGGGAGGTCTGCGATCAGCTCGTGTGCGGCATGTCGACGGTTCCCGAAAGCGTCGCGTGCGGGCCGAACACCTGCAACGTCGGCGAGGTGTGCTGCAACTCGAGCTGCGGATTCTGTGCCCTGCCGGGGGAGAGCTGCGATACGGAGCGGCGCTGCTCCGGAACCGCCGAGATCCCCCAGAGTCAAATGTGCGGCATGCAAACGTGCAACGTGGGCTTCGTGTGCTGCAACCCGAGCTGTGGGATCTGCAAGCGGCCGGGAGAGCCGTGTTCGCAGCGCGCCTGTGGATAGCCCGGGGGCTACGACCCTGCGATCCGACTGTGTCTACGTGCCACGTGGCAATATGCCCCGCTGAACCACGCGGGGCCGAGCGAAATTTGCAAAATCTTGAGGAAATCGCCCTGGCACGGCTCTAGCTAGGCGAGCGCGCGCCATGCTTTCCCGGCGTTGCGCCGCGTGATGACTCCGCTGCAGAAGAGCTCTTCGCCACTCCTCCGGGGTGCGGTCACCGCGCTCGTGGTCGCGGTGCTCGTTGCCGACCTCATCGCGCCGCTGGGTATCGCCGTGTGGGTGTTCTACGCACTCCCCCTCGGCCTCGCGCTGTTTTCGCGGGAGCCTGCGTTGCCGCTCATCGTGGCCGCCATCGCGACGGCAGGCACGCTCCTTTCGATGGTCTACGACCCGTTCGAGACGGAAGCGGTGGTCGAGAGCTGGGTGGGATTCACGAATCGCTCCATGTACGTGGCCACGCTCTGGCCGTTCGCTTTCATGGTGCGCCGGCTGATCGTCGTACGCGAGGAGACCGACCGCGAGGCCTGGCTCCGCACGACGCAGGCAAAGGTGCTCGAGTCGCTTCAGGGCGCCCCCGACGTTGTGGAGCTCGCCAAGAGCTTCCTCGAAGCCTCGGTGCGCGCCCTCGGCGCGGAGGTCGGCGCCGTCTACCTCGAGCGGCAGGGCGGTCACCTCGAGCGTGTGGCGACACACGCGCTCGACGCGAGCGGGACGCCGGCGAAGTTCGCGCGGGGCGAGGGCCTCGTCGGCGAGGTGGCGGCGGGCGGTCCGATCCGGCGTCTCGAGCAGGTACCGGAAGGATTCTTGCGGGTTCAGGCGGGCATCGGCGCGAGCGCGCCCGCGAGCGTGGCGATCGCGCCGCTCCGCGGAGAAAGCCGCACCGTCGCGGTGCTCGCGCTCGGAGCGATGAAGGAACTCCCCGGAGAAACGACCGAGCTCCTGCAGCGCGTGAGCGAGCCCGTCGCGGTCGCGCTCGCCTCGGCTCAGGTGGAAGCTCGCGTGCGCGAGCTCCTCCAGGAGAGCCAGCGCCAAGCCGAGGAGCTCACAAGCCAGCAGGCCGAGCTCGAGGCTCAGCAGGCCGAGCTCGAAGCGTCGAACGAGGAGCTCAACCAGACGAACTCGTTGATGGAGATTCAAACGCAGGAGCTCGAGCGGCAGCGCGACGAGCTCGCACAAGCGCAGCGCGCCGCCGAAACGGCGAGCCGCTACAAGTCCGAGTTCCTCGCGAACATGTCGCACGAGCTCCGGACGCCGCTGAACAGCTCGCTCATCCTCGCGCGACTGCTCGCCGACAACAAGCAGGGCAACCTCGACGTCGATCAGGTTCGCTCGGCGGAGACCATCTACAGCGCGGGCAACGACTTGCTGGCGCTCATCAACGACATTCTCGACCTCGCGAAGGTCGAGGCGGGGCACGCCGAGATTCGTGCCGAGACCCTGCCGCTCGCGCGCGTCGTCGAAGCGCTCGAACGCCAATTTCGACCCGTCGCGAACGAGAAGCGTCTCGGGCTGCGCTTCACCGTCGAAGAGAAGGCCCCGCGCGAGATGTTCACGGACGCGCGGCGGCTCGAGCAGATCCTGAAAAATCTCTTGTCGAACGCCTTCAAGTTCACGGAAAAGGGCGAGGTCGAGCTGTCGATCGCGCGCGAAGGTCACGACGGAGTTCGCTTCGCGGTTCGCGACACGGGCATCGGCATCGCCGAGAGCCAGCACGGCGTCATCTTCGAAGCCTTTCGCCAGGCCGACGGCACCACGAGTCGAAAGTACGGGGGCACGGGGCTCGGGCTTTCGATCTCTCGTGAGCTCGCGCGTTTGCTCGGGGGGGAAATCACCGTCGCGAGCAGCGTCGGCCGGGGCAGCACCTTCTCGATCACGCTGCCGCTCGAGGGCGACTTTCCCGAGCCTCGGGCGGTCGCGGAGGCACCCGTCCGCTCCCTCCGTTCGGAGCGCAGGGACTCGCGTCCGCCCACGAACGGGCACGCCGTGCGCGTCGCGTCCTCCGGGATACCCGACGACCGTGCCGCGCTCGGCCGGCGCGGCCGTCGCATCCTCGTGATCGAGGACGACGCGGCGTTCGCGCGCATCCTCTACGACCTCGCGCACGAGCTCGATTTCGACTGTGTCATCGCATCGACGGCCGACGAAGGCATGGCGCTCGCTCGCGAGCTCACGCCGAGCGGCGTGCTCCTCGACGTGGGGCTGCCGGACGCGTCCGGGCTTTCGGTGCTCGAGCGTCTGAAGCGCGATCCGGCGACGCGCCACGTCCCCGTCCACATGATGTCGGTCTCGGACAACACGCAAACGGCGCTCGAGCTCGGCGCGGTCGGTTACGTGCTCAAGCCCGTCGCGCGGGAGGAGCTCGTCAAAGCGCTCAAGAAGCTCGAGGAACAGCATGCGCGAGCCGTCCGGCGCGTGCTCGTCGTCGAGGACGACGAGCGCCAGCAGGAGAGCCTGAAGAAGCTCCTCGGCGACCAAGGCGTCGAGCTCACCGTCGCTGGCACCGTGAAGGACGCGCTCGCCGAGCTCGAGCAGCAAAACTTCGACTGCATGGTGCTCGATCTCGTGCTTCCCGACGGCTCCGGCTACGACCTGCTCGAGAGCATGGCGTCGGGCACCCGCTACTCATTTCCGCCCGTCATCGTCTACACGGGCCGCGAGATCGAAAGAGGCGACGAAGAGAGGCTGCGGGCCTACTCGCGCTCGATCATCGTGAAAGGCGTACGTTCGCCCGAGCGACTGCTCGACGAGGTCACGCTGTTCCTACACCGAGTCGAGTCCGATCTGCCGCTGGATCAAAGGCGCATGCTGGCCGACGCCCGCCAGCGCGACTCTCAGTTCGAGGGACGCAAGATCCTCGTCGTCGAGGACGACGTCCGGAACATCTTCGCGCTCACGCGCCTGCTCGAGCCGCGGGGAGCGAAGATCGAGATTGCGCGAAACGGCCGCGAGGCGCTCGAGGTGCTCGAGCGCACGACCGACGTCGATCTCGTCTTGATGGACCTCATGATGCCCGAGATGGACGGGCTCACCGCGATCGGAGCGATCCGCAAGCGTAAGGACGGAAAGCGGCTTCCCATCATCGCGCTCACGGCGAAGGCGATGTCCGACGACCGAGATCAGGCGCTCGCCGCAGGCGCGAACGACTACATGGCGAAACCCTTCGACGTCGACAAGCTCGTCTCGCTCTGCCGCGTCTGGCTACCCCGATGACCACCGCCGACGACCTGTCCGACCTCGAGATCGATCTGTTCCTCGAGGCGCTCTATCGCCGCTACCGTCACGATTTTCGGCACTACGTACGGCCGACGCTGCGCCGCAGGCTCGCGCAGGCCCTGCCCGCGTTCGACTGCGCGAGTCTGTCCATCTTGCAGCACCGCATGCTGCGCGAGCCGACGATCGTCCCGGCGGTGATCGATTTTCTCACCGTGCAGGTGAGCGATCTGTTTCGCGATCCGCCGTTCTACGCCGCGCTCCGCGCCCAGATCGTGCCCGTCCTTCACACCTACCCCTCGATCCGCGTCTGGGTCGCGGGCTGCGGCGCCGGCGAAGAAGTGACCTCGCTCGCCATCCTGCTCGACGAAGAAGGCCTGCTCGCGAAGACGACGCTGTATGCGACCGACGTGAACCGCGCGGCGCTCCGCGACGCCGAGCTCGGCGTCTACCGGCTCGATCGAGCGCAAGCTTTCTCGCGGAACTACCAGCGCGCCGGCGGCAAACGGTCGCTATCGGACTACTACATGGCCGGCTACGATCGCATCGCGTTCGCGCGACGCTTGCGGGAAAGTACGGTCTTTTCCGACCACAGCCTCGCCACCGACAGCGTGTTCGCCGAAGTGCAGCTCGTCACGTGCCGCAACGTGCTCATCTACTTCGACACCGAGCTTCGCGAGCGCGCGCTCGGACTCTTCCGCGAATCCCTCGTACGCCGCGGCTTCCTCGGCCTCGGCGCGAAGGAGAACCTCAGGAGCTCGGCGCACGCCTCGGCGTTCGTCGAGCTCGACCGCTCGAACCGACTCTACGAGAAGGCGGCATGACGGCAAAAGCGACCCTCTGCGAAGCACTCGACCGTCACGACGTTCGCGCGATCGTCATCGGCGGCTCCGCCGGGGGCATCGACGCGATGCGAGTGCTGACGCCCGCGCTCGCGACCGACGTGCCCGTACTCGTCGTGCTGCACGTCGCGCCCGAGACGAGCAGCGACTGGTCGAAGGTGCTGGCGCCGTCGGCGCTCGTCGTACGCGAGGCGGAAGACAAGGAACGCGCCGTGCCCGGCACGCTGTTCGTCGCGCCGCCCGACTACCATCTCTTGGTCGACGGCGAAGGAACGCTGTCGCTCTCCGTCGAAGCAGCCGTCCATCACGCCCGGCCGTCGATCGACGTGCTCTTCGAATCCGCCGCATGGGCGTACGGCTCGCAGCTGCTCGGAATCGTACTCTCGGGAGCGAACTCCGACGGCGCCGAGGGCCTCGCCAAGATTCGCCGGAAGGGAGGGCTCTGTTGGGTCCAATCGCCCGAGTCGGCAGCGACGCCGACCATGCCGCGCGCCGCGCTCTCGGCCGTTCCCGACGCCTGCTCGCTCACCCTGGAACAGATGACGGAGGTGTTTCGTGCTCGAGCCTGAGACGGAGGAAGCCGTCGAAATCGTCAATGTCCTCGCCGTGGACGACGTGCCCGAGAATCTCGTGGCGCTCGCGACGCTGCTCAAACGTCCCGGGATCCGCCTGCTCGAGGCGCGCTCCGGCAACGAAGCGCTCGAGGCGTTGCTCGAGAACGACATCGCGCTCGCCCTCGTGGACGTGAACATGCCGGGCATGGATGGTTTCGAGCTCGTCGAGCTGATGCGCGGCTCACAGCGGACACGTGACGTACCGGTGATCTTCCTCACGGCGGCCGTGCCGGACGCCGGACGGGTCTTCCAGGGCTACGAGGCAGGCGCCGTCGACTTTCTGTTCAAGCCGATTCATCCGCACCTGCTCGTCAGCAAGGTCGAAGTATTCACCGAGCTTCATCGCCAGAAGCGCAAGCTCGCGCGGCAGGTGGAACAGATCCGCCAGGCGCAGGCGATGAGCGACATCTTCGTGGGGGTGCTCGGCCACGATCTCAGAAATCCCCTGAGCAGCATCGTGAGCAGCGCCACCCTGCTCGAGCTCAAGCCGGCGGCGGACGTCGAAGCGACACGCCGAAGGGCCCGCGCGATCCTGCGCGCATCATGGCGCATGGAGCGGCTCATCGCGCAGGTGCTCGCATTCGCGGTAGCGCGTGTGAAAGGGTCGATTCCCGTCTCGTTCGCCGACGCCGATCTCTCGAACATCACGCGCCACTTCGTCGGCGACCTCGAGCCGCAGTCAGGCGAGCGGGTGCAGGTGGAAATCGTCGGCAGCCCGAAGGGACGCTGGGACCCCGATCGCATGGCACAGGTGGTCTCGAACCTCGTCGGCAACGCGATTCAGCACGGCGATCGCGAAGGACGGATTACGATCCGAATCGACGGCGGCGACGCGGACCGCGTCGTGTTTTCGGTTCACAACGGCGGCGCCATTCCCGGCGAGGCCCGCGCCGACCTCTTCGCTCCGTTCAAGACCCACTCCGGAACTCGGCGCAGCACGGGACTCGGCCTCTACATCGTGTCGCTGATCGTCGAAGCGCATCGCGGCACCATCGACGTCGCCTCGACGGTCGCCGAGGGCACGACCTTCGCCGTGACCTTGCCTCGTCGCCCCGACGAACCGAGCGGGTAGATCCTCGATTCGCGAGCAACTTCCAGCCTTTGACGGCGCGAGAGCAAACCTGACAAAAGGCTGTCAATCGGGGTCGATAGGGTGGCCTGGTTCGCCAGCGAAGGAGACTTGCCGATGACCATGACCCAGCAGACCTCGTCGTCCGAGAAGCCGTTCGTCCCGACTCACCGTGGAGGCTGCCATTGCGGAGCCGTTCGCTTCGAGGTGGCCCTCGCGCCAGGTTTTCAGGGCAGCCGTTGCAATTGCAGCATCTGCGCGAAGACCGCCGTCACCGGCGCGATCGTCACGCCCGACGCCTTCCGGCTCGTGGCCGGCGAGACCGAGTGCGGAAACTACGTTTGGGGAGGCAAGGTCTCGACGCGGTTCTTCTGCAAGACCTGCGGCGTCCATTGCTACGGAGCCGGTCATCTCGCCGAAATCGGAGGCGACTTCGTCTCCGTCAATTTGAACTGTCTCGACGATTTCGACGTGAACGAGCTGTCCCTCGTGCACTGGGACGGCCGGCACGACAACTGGATGGCCG
>DASUTR010000173.1:0-4009 GCA_036374535.1 Polyangiaceae bacterium | reverse complement strand
TGCCCAGCGCTTCTGCGAGGGCTCGCACCGCTTCGGTCGCGCTCGAGAAGCGCCGCTTCGGCGCGACGTTCACGGCTTTCGAGAACCAGGCGTCGAATTCCTCCGGCAGTTCGTGACCGTGCCGGGCCGCGCGCGAGACGGCTCCCTCGCGTATTCCCTGAGCGGCGCGCAGCGCGAACGCGAGCGCGTTGTCCGTGCTCTCGACGTCGTCCTGCCAGTAGGCGCGGCCCGTGAGCAGCGTGAAGGCGATCAGGCCGAGCGCGTGGAGATCCGCGGCGGGGGTCACCGGCCCGCCGACGATCTGCTCGGGCGCCATGTACGCCGGCGTGCCGATGCTCGTCGTATTGCGGCCGCCCGTCGAAGCGTCGTTGACGACCTTCGAAATTCCGAAGTCGAGGATCTTCAGACACACCGTGCCGTTCTCGCGTTCGGTGACGAAGAGGTTCTCGGGTTTGAGGTCGCGGTGCACGATCGACGCCGCATGGGTTCGGTCGAGCGCACTCGCGACCTGGGATAGGTAGGCAAGGACATCGGACGGCGCCATCGCACCGGTGCGCCGGACGAGCCGGTCGAGGTCCTCGCCTTCGAGGAGCTCCATCACGAGAAAGGGCATCCCGCTCGCCTCGTCGACGCCGGCGTCGAAGACGTCCACGAGGTGCTCGCTCCTCACGCTCGCGGTGACGTGCGCCTCGCGGCGGAAACGATCGCGGAGCTCGGGCTTGTCGAAGAGCTCCGGAAGCATCACCTTGAGCGCGCGACGGCGTCGCGTCTCGAGGTGCACCACCTCGTAGACGGCGCCCATGCCGCCCGCCGCCAGGCGGCCGACGATCCGGTAGCGCCCGGCGAAGGTCGACCCCGTCGCGAGGTCCACCGAAGCCATAGGCACCAATACTGCCATGGGCGCGAGCCCCCAGGCAGCCTCGGGCGTGCCTTTTTAGCGGGTCGGCCGTGTTAGCGTATTCGGGGTCGAGCGATGGCCGAGACGGATGTGGAGACGTTCGAGGACTCCGGGGGCGCGTACTCCGCCGAGCCGGCTCGCAGCGTTCCGCACCTGTTTCTGGTGCTCGAATGCGACCGCCCGGCGGCCGGGGGCGTGCGCTACTGCCTCGACGGCGCACGCACGGTCGAGCTCGGCCGCTCGAGCGAGCGCTCGGCGCATTTCGACGAAGCGACGAAGAGCCTCGCGATCGGCGTTCCCGGACGTTCGATGTCCGCGACGCACGCTCGCATCGTCGAAAAAGGCGGAGCTTTCGTGCTCGAGGATCGCGGCTCGACGAACGGCTCGTTCGTGAACGGCGCGCGCGTCGGCGAGAAAGCGCTCGCGGACGGAGACGTGATCGAGCTCGGTCACACGCTGTTCTTGCTGCGTACGGCGCTCGAGACGCCGCCGTATTCGCCGCGCGTGCACGACGCGAGCGAGCGTCCCGCGCTGCACCCCGCGCTCGCCACGCTCTTGCCGCCCCTCGCCGACGAGTTCCGGACGCTCGGTCGCGTCGCGAAATCCGAGCTCACCGTGCTCCTCGTCGGTGACACCGGCACGGGAAAGGAGCTCACCGCGCGAGCCGTGCACGAGCTCTCCGGGCGCTCGGGAGCGTTCGTGGCCGTCAATTGCGGCGCGCTCCCGCCGACCCTCGTGGAAAGCTCGCTGTTCGGCCACGTGAAGGGCGCCTTCTCCGGCGCGCACCGCGACGAGGTCGGCTTTCTACGTTCGGCGCACGGGGGCACGCTCTTGCTCGACGAAATCGGCGACTTGCCGGGCGCTGCGCAAGCGTCGCTCTTGCGCGTGCTCGAAGAGCGCGAGGTGGTTCCGGTCGGCAGCGCGCGGCCGGTCCCGTTCGACGCGCGCGTCATCGCGGCAACCCACCGCAATCTCGAAGCGCTGGTCGAGGCGGAGGAGTTCCGCGGCGATCTGCTGGCGCGGCTCGGCGGTCACCGCTGCCGGCTGCCGCGGCTCGCCGAACGGCGTGAAGATCTCGGGCTCGTCGTGCGTGAGGTGCTCGGCGCCCTGCCCGAAGCCGCCGGCGTCAAGTTCTCGCCCGAGGCCGGGCTCCGTCTCGTGCGTCACGATTACCCGTACAACGTGCGGGAGCTCGTCCACGAGCTCGAGCGCGCGGTCGTCGTCAGTGACGGCAGCGTCATTCAAAAGACACACTTGTTTCCGAGCTACGACGCCGCGACTGCGGCGGCGCCCGCGCGCCCCGTTGCCGAGCTCACGGGCGAAGACGCGAAGCTCCGGGGCGAGCTCATGCGTTCGCTCACGGCGCACCACGGCAACGTCGCCGACGTCGCGCGCGACATGGGCAAGGCGCGCATGCAGATCCACCGCTGGCTCAAGCGCTTCGACATCGATCCCGGCGTTTACCGCCTGAAGCAGCGATAGCGCGCGGCAGGGAGCGCGCGCGGTTGCTCTCTCGTCGAGGCTCTGGTGCACTCTCGCGCCGAGAGGCACTGCTTTGCGAATTCTGTACGGCGTCGTCGGTGAAGGCATGGGTCACGCAACGCGCAGCCGCGTCGTGATCGAACACCTGCTCGCCCGAGGGCACGAGGTCCGCATCGTGGTTTCGGGCCGAGCGCACCGGTTCATGGTCGACAAGCTCGGGAATCATCCGAACGTCACGATCGACGAGATCCACGGGCTCGTGCTGAGCTACTTCGGCAACGAGCTCGATCGCAGTCAGAGCGTCTTTCTGAACCTCAAGAACGCGCCGAAGAGCATCAAGAAGAACGTCAAGGTGTACCGGCGCGTCGTCGAGTCGGGCGCGTTGCCGGAGGTCGTGATCAGCGATTTCGAGTCGTGGGCCGCGCTCTACGGAAAGCGTCAGGGCTTGCCGGTGATCAGCATCGACAACATGCAGATCATCAACCGCTGCAAGCACGACAAGAGCGTCACGAAGGCGAAAGGCTTCGACTTCGAGCTTGCCCGGCTCGCGGTGAAGCTCAAGGTCCCGAAAGCCCATCACTACCTCGTCACGAGCTTCTTCTTTCCCAAGGTGCGAAAGAAGTACACGACGCTGTTGCCTCCCATCCTGAGGCCCGAAGTGGCGGCGCTCGCCTGGGAACCGCGCGAGCACGTGCTCGTCTACCAGACGCAGACGACGAATCAGAACCTCGTGCCGACGCTCAAGCGCCTGCCGTTCCGGTTTCGCGTCTACGGGCTCGGGCGCGACGGAACCGAGGGCAACGTGACGCTCTGCCCGTTCTCGGAGCAGCGCTTCCTGGAAGATCTGCGCACCGCGCGCGGCGTCGTCGCCGGCGGCGGATTCACGCTGCTTTCCGAGGCCGTGAGCCTCGGCATTCCGACGCTCTCGATCCCCGTGAGCGGCCAGTACGAGCAGGAGCTCAACGCGCGCTACCTGGAGGCGCTCGGCTACGGCAGCTGGTCGCGGCACTTCGAGGCCGAGCCGATCGCCGCGTTCCTCGCGCGTACGGACGAGTACGCGGCGGCGCTCGCCACGGTGCCGCGCCCCGGTAACTCCATGTTGTTTTCGTGCCTCGACGAGCTGCTCGAGCGCATCGGGCGCGGCGAGGAGCGGAGCGCGCGCCTCACGAGCCCCGCGCTCGGCAAATGGGAGGACGAGCCGTGAGCGCTCCGGCCGGGACCGGACACGTTCGCGTGAGCTCGGGGCCGCCCGCGCGCACCTACAAGTATTACGATCTCGTGCTCGGCGCGTTCGTGTGCGTGCTGCTCTGCTCGAACCTGATCGGTGTCCGCAAGATCACGCACGTCACGTGGAATTCGGAAGAGCTCTTGGTGTTCGGCGCCGGCAATCTGTTCTTCCCGCTCTCGTATCTGTTCGGCGACATCCTGACCGAAGTGTACGGGTACGCCCGCTCGCGCCGCGTCGTCTGGTGCGGCTTCGCCGCGCTCGCGTTCGCGTCGTTCCAGAGCTTCGTCGTCGTCTCGCTGCCGCCCGCGAAAGAGTTCACCGATCAAGCGCAGCTCGAGTGGGCCTTCGGCACGACGTGGCGTATCGCGCTCGCGTCGCTCATCGCTTATTTCTGCGGCGAA
>DASUTR010000172.1:0-3462 GCA_036374535.1 Polyangiaceae bacterium | reverse complement strand
TTCGGGCGAATCGCACGAATCACGTTCGAGCTCGCCATCCCGACGCGCTCGGCGAACTCTTTCACGCCCATCCCACGAACGATGTCGCCGACGGCTTCTTGAATCGGAACGCCCGACTCCACTGCGCCCAGCACGAGCTCGCTCGTGAATTCCGGATCGGTCAAGTCCTCGAACATGTCTTCTTCCCAACCTTTTGCGCGTCGAGCCACGAAGCCTCCGTCTCGCAAACCCAAAGCGAAATTCGGACCACACGCCGCGAAGCCGACGATCAACACTAAAAGACGGGAAGCCGCTGACTCCCAGCTAGGTCCTCTCGGGCGCCCGCGCCGCCGAACCCGCGGCCGCCAACCGTTGACCACTTGGCCGCCGCTCGACCAACCTGAAAACGCCGATCTCCCTTGCTTGCCGCCACTGGCGCCGCAGGGGTGCACGAACGCGATTTCAAAGTTATCGCGAGCGATAGTTATCCGAAGGGATAATTTAGGAATTGCGTATGAGGGCACCTGCGTGGCGCAGGGTCTTGTTTGTGCGCAGCGCGCCGTGTGCGCGGCAGTGCGCCGTGTGCGGCAGTGCGCCGTGTGCGGCAGTGCGCCGTCTGCGTAGTGCGCCGTCTGCGCAGTGCGCCCCGCCTGCGCCGCGCGCCGCGCGTGCCGCGTGCCGCGTGCCGCACAGTTGGCGTACACAAGTGCGATTTCAAAATTATCGCGAGCGATAATTATCTGAAGTGATAACTTAGGAATTGCGTGCGCGAGGCTGTCGCACGCGGGCGCATCGGCTCACAGCGGACGTGCGTGGGAAGCCGGCCTCCCGATTACCGCCGCCGCCGCCCGCCGTGATGCTTGCGCCGTCCGCCGCGCTCGTCGGTGCGACCGCCGCCGTCGCGCCGCCCGCCGTGGCCGCGGGGACGCTCGCGATTTCCGGGTGACTTCGGCTCCGGGCCGCGTCGCCGATCGCCCTTTCCTCCGAATCCGCTGCTGCGGGGCGCATTTTCCTCGAATTTCCGGAGCATCGCTTCGGGCACGACGCGGCGCGCGTACACCGTGCGGCGCAGGATCGCGACGTCCTCGATCGCGACGACCATGCGGTCGCCGAGCGCGATGGTGTCGCCCGAGCGCGCACCGACGACGCTGATTTCGTCGTCGCCCACTTCGTAGCGATCGGGACCCATTCCCTCGAAGCGCACGAGCACGTCGACGAACGGCGCGTCGAGCGAGACGTAAGCCCCCGTGCCCGTGAGCCCCGTCACGGTGCCCTCGAGCACGTCGCCGATGCGATTGCGCATCAAGAGCGCGCGGCAGAGATCCACGACCTCGCGCTCGATGTCCATCACGGCGCGCTCGCGGGAGCTCGAGCGCGCCGCGCTTTCGGCGAGCGTTTCGAGGCCGCTCGCGCTCGTGTCGGGCTTGCCGCCGCGCACGAGTCGCTTCACGGCGCGGTGAATCTCGACGTCCGGGTAGCGGCGAATCGGCGAGGTGAAGTGCACGTAGGCCTCGGACGCGAGCCCGAAATGTCCGATGTTCGTCACGTCGTAGACGGCTTGCTTGAGCGAGCGGAGCAGCAGCATCTCGAGCACGGTCTTGCGCGGATGTTTCTGGATGCGCGCGAGGAAACGCGACACGCCGCGCGCGTCCGCGAACGAATCGAGATCGACCTCGACGCCGAGCTTTCTCGCGACGAGCGCGAGCCGCTCGAGTTTCTTCTCGTCCGGCTTGCCGTGCACGCGGTAGATGCCCGGGCTCTTCTTCTGCTGGAGATAGCGGGCGACGACCTCGTTCGCGAGCAGCATGAGCTCCTCGACCATCGAGTAGGCGCGCTTCACCCCCGGGTCTTGCGCGCGCCGCGTCACGTCGACGGGCATGCCGGTCTCCGGATCGAGCACGACGCGCGCTTCGGGCAAATCCAGGTCGAGCGCGCCGCGGTTCATGCGGCGCTTCCGGAGCTTGCGCGCGAGCTCGTCGAGCGTGCGGAGCCCCTTTCTCAGCGCTTCGGCTTGCGGGCTCGGCGGGCCCGCTTCGGTGAAACCGAGCGTCTTCGCCACGCCGCCGTACGTGAGCATCGCCTGCGAGCGGATCAGCGCCTCGACGATTTCGAAGCGCTCGACGTTGGCGTCCGAATCGAGGTCGACGATCACGCAAAGCGCGAGCCGCTCCTGCTCGGGCAGCAGCGAGCAGAGATCGGCGGCGAGCGCGGCCGGGAGCATGGGAATGGCGCGATCGGGCAGGTAGATGGTGCACCCGCGCGCGCGCGCCTCGTCGTCGAGCGCGCTCCCCGGCTGCACGTAGTCGCTCACGTCGGCGATCGCGACGTAGGCGCGGTAGCCTTCGGCCACCTTGTCGACCCAGATGGCGTCGTCGTGGTCGCGCGCGTCTTCGGGATCGATCGTCGGCAGCGGCACGTCGCGCAGATCACGGCGACCCTCGGGGCGCGCCCGCGCAAGGCGCGCGGCCATGGCCTCGGCTTCGCGCACCGCGGCGTCGGGGTGCTGCTCCGCCACCTGCTCGCGGACGAGAATCTTCTTCACCTCGACGTTCGGATCACCCGGGACGCCGAGCACGTCGACGAGCTCGCCCTCGGGCGTCTCGTTCGACTCTTCCGGAAAGCGCGTGATGGTGACGACCGCGGCCGCGCCGTCCGTCGCACCCTTCGCCGTCGCGAGCACGATCGGACCGCGGATGCGCGAATCGTCCGGCTCGAGCCAAACGCTCTTGCCACGCTTCCGGAGCACCCCTGCGACGCGCGGGTTGCGCCGTGCGACGACGCGCTCGACGTGCCCCTCGGCGCCGCGCGGCGTCTGCCCGTGGATACGAATCATGACGCGGTCGCCGTGGAGCGCGCCGCGAATGCCCTCGGCCGGCACGAACACGTCGTCGCGCCCCGCGGCTGCGACGAAGCCGAACCCGCGCGGGTTCACGCTGAGGACGCCTTCGAAAGCGTTCTGGGGCGGCCGCCCTTTCTGCGAGGGCGCTTTGCGTGCCATGCGGGGGGCTTTAGCGACGGCCCCGCACGAGCACAACGACATATTGCGGTCGATGCGGTAGGAGAAGGGCTCGTGACGCGGGCTTTCTGGCCGACCCTTCTACGCTTGGCGCTGCTTTTGGCCCTTGCCGCGAGCGCCGCCCTCACCATCGATTATTTGAGCACGAACCCGGCATTCTGCGCGGGCGCGGGCGGCTGCCGCGACGTTCGCAGGAGCGGCTTTAGCTATCTCGGCCCGGTTCCGCTTCCCGCGTTCGGCCTCCTCGCCTTCGCCAGCGTCCTTTCGCTGTCGCTCGGATCCCCCGCGCTCAGGCGCGCGGCGAACTGGCTCGCCGTGCTCGGCGCGGTCCTCGGCGGCGCGCTCATCGTCGTTCAGGCGCTGGTCGTCCGGGCGTTCTGCTGGCTCTGCATGGTCGCGGACGTGTCGGCCATCGTCGCCGGCGCGGCAGGCCTCGCCCTCGTCATCGGGCGGCTGCGCGACGAGCA
>DASUTR010000171.1:0-4221 GCA_036374535.1 Polyangiaceae bacterium | reverse complement strand
CTCCGCGCCGCGATGGAACCGGTCGTCATCGAGCCCGAGCACGTGGTCGCGGCACGGCGCGGCGCGGTGCGACTCACGTTCAGCCTGCCGCGCTTCGGGATGTCGCTGCTCACGCTCGCGCCCGCGGGCGAAGCGTTGCCCGAAGAACCGCCGCCGAAGGACCCGGGCTGCTCTTGTCGGTCGTCCTCGCGAACGACGCCGCTCGCTTTCCCGCTGCTGTCTCTCGTCGTGCTCGCGCTCGCGCGGCGGCTCGACCGGCGCTCGCGTCAGCGATGAAACCTTCGGCGGAGCGCGCCGATGGCCACGAGGCCGAGCACGAACGAAAGCGCGCTTCCGGGTGCGGATCGAGACGAGCTCAGCGTGCAGCCGCCGGAGTCGTCGGAGTCGTCGTCCCCTTCGGAACCTCCGCTCGCGCCCGCAGCGGCGCCAGCCGTGCCGCCGGGTCCCGTACCGCCGTTCGTGCCGGCGCTGCCTCCCGTCGTCGACGTGCCGGCCGCGCCGCCCGAGGGTGCGCCGCTGCCCGAGCCGCCCGTGCTCTCCGAACCCGCAACGCCACCCGAGCTCGTTCCCGCGGACCCGCTCTCTCCACCCGAGCTCGAGCCCGACGAACCGCCCGACGTCGACCCCGCAGCGCCACCGGCGCTCGAGCCCGACGAACCGCCCGCGCTCGAGCCCGACGAACCACCTGCGCCGCCCGAGCCGCCCGAGCCGCCGGGCATCGCGCCGGCGGGGCCGAGCGCGTTGTCAGCGGTAAGCGAGAGGACCAGGTGGCCGTCGATGAGGTTGGCGTTTTGGGGGTTGTGCGTCGAAAGGTTCTTGGGCGAGCCCCAGTTGGCCGAGGCCCATCCGGAGGGAAGCGCCGTGCCGTTGAAGTCCTCGCGCCATTGCATCGTAAAGGTGCCGTTGGCGTAAGAAGAGAATTGGGCCCAGTCGACGTATTGGTGGACGGGCAGAATACTGGGGCTGAAATTGCCGCCGAAGGACGCGTCGCCCGGCCACACGTTGAAGCGGACCTGCATCCCCGCCGTGGCGGCGTTCTCCGCGAACGCGGTGGCCGTCGCGCCCGTTTCGCGCCGAACTTCGACGCCGTCGACCTTCCAGACGATGGCTTCCGGCGTCCATTCGTAGGCGTACGTGTGGTACGCGCCGCACGGATCGCTGAGGGTGGCGGTTTGATTGCGGTTCGTCGGTGGATTGCCGTAGATGGCGTTCGTCTCGACGTGACAATCGGCGCCGAGCTTTTCGAAGTCGAGCTCGTTCCAGAACGTCCCGGACACCTCCGAGCCGTTCTTCCACAGGAAGAACGAGCTCACGACGCCGTCGCCCGCTGCGAAGCGAATGCGCGCCTCGAAGCGGCCGTAGCCGTGCGCGGCGGGGCGATAGACTTCGGCGCTGGCTACGGCGAGCGCGATGTCGGGGACGAGCGTGAATGCGGCGAAGCCGAGCGACGAAAGGAGAAGCCGAGTCATGGATTCTTTCCGGGAGCGGTTCCACGGTCTAGCCCCGGACAAACCGCAGGACTTCGCATTTCTTGGGGATCGTTCCCCCCCGGCGAGCTGGCACGAGCAGCGACCCTAGAGTACGTTGTCCGTGATGGACGCCCTGGAGCCGCGAGCGCTCTATCAGGGATTTCTTCCTGACCACGGCCAGCGCGCTTTCGTCTGGAAATACGCGGAGTCGATCGGCGGGCGGCGGCCCCGCCACTTTCACGGCGAGCCCGAGCTAAACCTCGTGGTCCGGGGTTCAGCGGTCTTCGGCGTCGGCAGCCGCGCCGTGAGCGTTTCCGCGGGAGAGCTGCTCGCGTTTCCGGCGGGGCAAGATCACGCGCTGCTCGAGGCGTCGTCGGACCTGTACCTGTATGCGATCGGTCTCGATGCGGCGTTTTCCCGGGAAGTGCTGGGTCTTCGGTGCGAGCCGGTGGTCCCGCTGCACGTGCGGCTCGCGCCCGAAGAGCTCGAAGCCGTGAGCGAGCGCGCGGCCGCGATCGTCGACAAGTCCGACGTGTCCGAGCTCGGCGCGGAGCTCTGGGAGCGAGCACACTGGCTCGGCCGGCGCAGCGCGCCACGCGGGCGGCACGCGCCGCACGTGCTCACGCGACGCGCGTTGAAGCTCTTGGAAAGCAGGCCGGAGCTCGGCCTCGATTCGATGGCGCACGAGCTCAGGACGCACTCGAGCGAAATCAGCCGCTACTTCCATCGAGACGTCGGCATGCCCCTCGTCCGCTACCGGACGCGCCTTCGATTGCTGAGTTTCATCCGGCTCCTCGGCGACCAGGGTGAGCGCGACTTGACCTACGCGGCGAGCGCCGCCGGCTTCGGCTCGTACTCGCAATGCCACCGCGCGTTTCGCGTGGAGCTCGGGTGTGCCCCGCGCCGGTTTTTCTCGGGAATTCGTGAGCAGATGCAGCTCACGTACGCGCCGTGATTGCGCCGTAGCGAAGCTCCGGCGCCGCGATGCGTTGCGGGTTCCGTCGACACTGCGTCATTCCACCGAAAGAGAATACGCAGAAATAAGGGCAGAAATGAAGACATCGAGATGGATTGCGAGTGCTCGGCGCACTGCTCGCTGCCGGCCATAGCTCGACCCGACCGGCTGCGCCAATTGACCACGGCGCGTTGCCATTCGTTTCCGAGACACCGTCGAAGAGAGAATCCATGACACGCCGTACCCTCACCTCACTCACCATCCCCGCGTTCGTTCTTTGCGTCATTGGCTGCTCGGGCGACGAGGTCACTCCCCCCGGCACGGGTGGCGGCGGCGGCACTTCGGGACAAGGCGGAAGTTCCCCGAACGGCGGAACGTCCGGAGCATCAACGGGCGGTAGTCTGCCGACGGGCGGCACGACGACGGGCGGCGCGACGACGGGCGGCTCCGCGGGGACACCCGCAACGGGCGGCGCAGTCGCAACCGGCGGCACGTCGAGCGGCGGCTCGAGTGGAGCGCTCCCGACGGGCGGCACCGGCGGTGGTGCGGCGACCGGCGGTTCTGCGAGCGGGACCGGCGGCGCGGGTGGCACCGTGGTCGGGGGCAGCGGCGGTTCCATCGGCGGCTCGCCGTCGATGGGCGGCGCAGGCTCGGGCGGCAAAGGTGGCACGGCGGGCAAGGGCGGCGCGGGCGCCGGCGCCGGCGCCGGTGGCAGCGGCGGCAGCGGCGGTTGGTTGCCGGGCAACGCTGCGGTGCCGAGCGCTGGTTGCGGCAAAGCGACGACGGTGACGAACGGCAAGAAGACCATCACGAGCACCGGTCAGGCGCGGACGTACATCATCGATATCCCCACGAACTACGACATGAACAAGCCGTACCGGCTGTTTTACACGTCGCACTGGATCGGAGCGAGGTCCGAGGACGTCCAGGGTCAGAACTACTACTTCCTGAAGCCGCTCGCGACCGCCGCGAACGAGCCGGCCATCTTCGTCGCACCGCAATCGGACGGAGCCACGTGGCAGCAAAAAGATCACGCGCTATTCGACGATATTCTGGCCTTCGTCAAAGCGAATCTTTGCATCGACATCAGTCGAGTCTTCGCTACGGGTTTCAGCTTCGGCGGCATGATCACCTATTCGCTGTCGACGAATCATCAGAAGGACATTCGCGCCGCCGTGGGCATCGCTCCCGCGAACTACAACATCTGGCTTCCGACGAAGACGCGCGAGCCCATCGCCTGGATGCAAACCACGGGCATGGGTGACACGACGTGCCCGTGGGTCGACGGGACCAGCACGACTCGAGGCGCCAAGTTCATCGCGGTCGAAAAGGCGACGGACAACGGGTGCTCCATGCCGACCACCGTGCCGAACTGGCAGTCCGGCGCTCACCTCTGTCACGACTTCCAGGGGTGCGCGGCGGGTCGTCCCACGAAGGCGTGCACCTTCAACGGCGGTCACACGAACATCGCGAGCGATTCGGGTAGCAGCACGAACTGGATTGCCGAGGAGTCCTGGAAATTCTTCAGGCAATTCTGAGCGCGCGGTCGCTCCCCTCGGTCATGAAGCGAGCCACGAAGGCAGCTCTCTTCTGTGCCGCGCTCGGTCTGCTCGTAGCGCCCGGCGCTCGAGCGGCGTCGCTGCAAGAGGTCAACAATTGGGGCGTCAGCGGTTTGCCCGCCGACGTGCGCATGTTCATCTACGTGCCGGACAACGTCGCCGCGAACCCGCCCGTCCTCGCGCTCATCCATTATTGCGGCGGAACGGCGTCGGCGGTTTTCGGTCAGGCGCAGGGCGG
>DASUTR010000170.1:0-10737 GCA_036374535.1 Polyangiaceae bacterium | reverse complement strand
AAAAGCTCCTGCCGAGCGGCGAGGACGACTCGGGCGGAACGTCCGGCAGCGGCGCGAGCCCGTTCGGCGGCAGCGCCGGAACGACGTCGGGCGGCGCGAGCGGAAGGGGCGGCGCGACCGGCGGCACCGCGACCGGCGGCCGAGGCGGCACGCCGGCGACGGGTGGCACCGCGACCGGCGGCACGAGCGGCAGTGACGGCGGTGCGGGTGCCGGGGGCGAGGGGCCGGACCCTTGCTCTCCGCCTGGAACCCCGCCCGACGTGCGCGTCGACTACAAGGAAGGCGGACGGGCCGTCACGGACGATCCCGGCGGCGAGATCCGTCTCCAGAACCAGACTGCCGAGACGATTCCGCTGCGCGAGCTCAGCTTTCGGTACTGGTTCGCGAGCGAGTTCACGTGCGCCGAGACCAGCGACGCCTGGACCGTTTCCATCGACGATTTTCGGTTTCAAAATCCACACGTCGAAAAATCGAAGCCCGACGTGACGATCGGCATCACGACGTTGGGCACGGAAAACTCGGGCTGCAGCGCTTATTTCGAGCTTGGCTTCGCGAGAGCCGCCGGTTCGCTCGCGCCCGAGCAATACGCGGCCATCACGTACCATTCGCAGATGCCCATCTACACTCGCGCGCACAATCAGGCGAACGACTACTCGTACGGAGCCTGTACGGTGAGCCACGTGTATTGGGACAAGATCACCGTCTATCGAAACGGGCGGCTCGTCGCCGGAACGCCGCCCGATGGCGGAGGCGGCGAAGGCGGCGCCGGCGGCGAAGGCGGCGGCGGGATGGGCGGAATCTAGCGCGACGACGCGGCGAGCTCGCGCAAGAGTGCGAGCAGCTTCAGCGTCATGTCACCCGGTTTTCCCTTGCCAATCGGCTTTCCGTCGACGGTCACGACGGGGGCGAGCTCGCGGATGCTCGAGCTGATGAAGGCTTCGTCGGCGGCGACGAGGTCCGTCGGGAAAAAGTTCTTCTCTTGCACGGCGATACCCGCCCGCCGAGCGAGCCCGAGGATCTTTTCGCGCGTGATGCCCATCAAGATGCCGGCTTCCTCGGGCGGCGTCACGAGCACGCCGTCCTTCACGTAGAAGACGTTCGAGGTCGTGCCTTCGACGACGCGTCCGTCGGCGTCGAGCACGATCGCTTCTTCGGCTCCGGCGCGCCGCGCCTCGTCCATGGCGAGCACCGCGACCATGTAGTTCGAAAGCTTCGCTCCCGAGGCCGGCGTCGAATCCGCGACGCGTTGAGTCCGGTACGTCACGACGCCCACCCCGCGCTCGTACATCGAGTTCGGCAGCGGCTTGTGCTCCATCACGAGCACGACGCGCAGCGGCTTCAGCGCGAGCCCCGGATCGAGCCCGAGCGCGCTGCCGCGCCCGCGCGTGACGAGCAGCCGCACGTACGACTCCGGGTTCTTCGCCGCGGCGAGAACGGCGTGAATCTCCGCGCGAAACACGTCGAGCTTCACGGGCATCGTGATGAGCGCGCGCTGGGCGCTCCGCTCGAGGCGCTCGAGGTGCTCGCGCAGCGCGAACGGCACGCCGCCGTACGTTCGCAGCGCCTCGAACACCGAGTCGCCGTAGAGAAATCCTCGATCGAAGACGCTCACGCGTGCGTCCTCCGGGCCCACGATTTTTCCGTCGAGACTCACGAGCGTCGTCACGCTGCCCTCCTTCGTGTCACTCCGGCTTTACGTCCATCTGTTCTCGCCCGCCGCTCCAGATCACGTCGAGCTTGACGGGAACGTTGCTCTTGATCGTCAGCCGCGGCTTTTCCGTGGCGCTCGAACGCGCTTCGCACGAGAGGTCGAGCGTTCCCTCGCCGCCGAACGGATAGCGGCGCACGCCGTGCTCGTCGGTTCGCCGAATGTCCCACACGAGCGAGCCCGACAGGTGATCGGCGCGCAGCCCGAGGACGTACTCGAACAAGATCGCGATGGGCGTGATGCCCGTCCAGCCGCAGAAATCGACGCGCCCGCGCCCGGCCGCCGGCGTATCGGGCGCGTGATGCTCCCAGATGGAGCCTGTTTTCTCGAACGCCGCGATCACGTTCGAGTAGTGATTCTCGGCAATGGCGTAGGCAAGGTCGTCCTGACCGTGCGCCGTGAGCCCGCGCAGCACCATGTAATTCGTGGGCGCCCAGATGCCGCCGAGCCAATGACCGCCGTCCGGATCGTAACCTTGCGTGTCGGCCGAGAGGCTCGGCACGCGATGGGCGCGTCGAAATTCACTCGACGCGTCGAGATGCGAGACGAAACGCGCGACGCGGTCGGCGGGCACGGCTCCGGCGAGCAGTGCCCAATACGCGCCGATGGTCTTGAGCTCCGTCGCTCGCGACTGGTCGCGCCGGAGGTCGTGATAGAAACCGGTTCCATCGTCCCAGAGCTCTTGATTGAGCCAGGGCACGAGCTTCTCGTTTTCGAGCGCGATGTCTTGAACGTCCTCTTCGCGTCCGAGCTCCTCGGCGATGCGCAGGATCAGCCGGTTGTTCAGCACGGCTTGGAAGTTCGTATCGACCCAGGTGCGGTGCGCGTGGTCGTACCAAACGTGAGCGCCGGCCGGCGTCCTCGGCTGATTGTTCATCCCGGTCGCCCAGCCGGTGCCCCAATAGCTGCCGTTCGGCCACGTGCGATACTGGCGATGCCACTGGGCGTGGGCGACGAGGGGGGCGAAAACGTCGATCAGCCGAGCGCGATTGCCCGTGGCTCGGTAGTACTCCCACTCGCTCCAGGCGAGCACGTTCGGGCCGCTCCCTGCCGGATCGAAGCGGCTGAACACCTCGCTGCCGTCGGCTTCCCGGAGCTGCCGACAGATGCCGCCGTCGGGGTGTTGCTTCGCATAGAAATTGTCGAGCGTATTCTGGAACTTCCAGGCACGGTCGCCATAGCTTCCGAACAGCGTGATGAAGACCGAGTCCCAGATGAACAGCGCCTCGTCGTACATCGTCGACGAATAGTCGGAGACGAAGCCGTTCTCGTTGTTGGCTCGGCGGAAGTTCGAGAACGCGATCTCCCAACACCGCCAGTAGCAGGCGAGCGCCGCCGGATGATTCGGAAGGTGCGGAACGGGCAGCGTCGTCGCCTTGCTGTCGGCGAACGTCGGCCACGGATCGACGTTGCGCCGGGATCGGTTGAGGAACGGATTCTCCTGAGCGAAGCGGTTCTCGATGTACGTCGGGACGTACCGAGAGGTCGCGGTGTTGCGAAGGTTCAGGGGATTCCGCATCGGCCGTCCGGGAGCTGTCCCAGCAATGTCAGCGAATACCATAACTTGGACGCCGCGAGACCGTCCGACTGGTGGCCCATTCGATTCCCCGTTCGGGGCCCAGGGACGGCCGCTCGGTCGGCGCCCGAAGGACGCCCGAACCGCGGCGTGCTACCCAGCGACCGCGGAAAGCCCTAGACACGAGGCCCCTCATGGCAGACCAGCTCAGCAGCGACCTCGCCGCCCTGCGCATCGACCGAGCCTCCCCGCCCCCGCGCGGGAACCTCGTCACTCGCGTTCTCGTCGTCGGTGCCGTCCTCGGCGGAGCGGCCGCCGCCTACGCGTTCGGCATGCCCCTGCTCGAGGCGAAGCTCCTCAAGCCCGAGGTCGAGGCGACCGAGATCGCGGTGGTTTCGCCCGCCCAAGCGACCGTCGAGCTCACATCGACGGGCTACGTCGTCGCGCAGGTCACCTCGAAGGTCGCGCCCAAGGTGATGGGGAAGGTTTCGAAGTCGAACGTGCGCGAGGGCATGGTCGTCAAAGAGGGCGACATCTTGTTCGAGATCGACCCAGCCGACCAACGCGCGAGCATCGCCAGCGCGTCGAGTCAGACAGCTGTGGCGCGAGCGCGCGCCCAGACCGCGCGCGCCAACCTGAACGAAGCGCGCCAGCAACTCGAGCGCGCCGAAGCGCTCGCTCGCGACGGCATCGGGCCGAAGAGCGCGGCCGACGACTTGAAGGGTCGGATCGCCTCGCTCGAGGAAATGGTGAAGGCCGCGGACGCGGAGGCGCGAGCGCAGGGCGCCGTCGTCGGCGCGCTCAACGTGACGCTCGACAGCTTCACCGTGCGCGCGCCCATCGGTGGCACGGTCGTGAACAAGCCGCCCGAGCTCGGGGAATTCGTGGGGCCTCAGCCCGCGGGCATCGCTGCGGACATGGGCGGCGTCGAAATCGCCGATTTTTCGTCGATGATGGTCGAGACCGACGTGCCGGAGACGCGCCTGTCGCAGGTGAAGATCGGGGGTCCCGCCGAGATCGTGCTCGATGCGTACCCGAACAAGCGGTACCGCGGCAAAGCCATGGAGGTGACGCCGCGCGTGAACCGCACGAAGGCGACGGTGACGGTGAAAGTCGCGTTCGTCGACGACCGCGAGGGCGCGCTCCCCGACATGGCGGCGCGCGTGAGTTTTCTCTCGAGCGAGCTCGACAAGGCGGAGCTCAAGGCGCCCCCGAAGACGATTATCCCCGGCGAAGCCGTCGCGACGCGCAACGGGGCGAAGGTCGCGTTCGTCATCGAAGACGGACGGCTGCGGCTCGTACCGATCGAGCTCGGACCCGCCTTCGGCAGCGGCTTCGAGCTCCGGCGCGGCCCGCCGCCCGGCACGAAGCTCGTGAAGAGCCCCGTCGAAACGCTCGCCGACGGACAGGCCGTGAAGGAAAAGGTCGCGCGCTGAGCGCAGGTCGGGCGGACAAACGGCGATGAAGCGTCCGCTGCTCGTCGTGATGGCGCTCGAAGTCGAAGCTCAGGGCCGCCTGCACGACGCGCCCCTGCTGTTCACGGGCGTCGGCAAGGTGAACGCCGCACATCGCCTCACGCGCCGGCTCGCCGAAGAGCGAGCGCGCGGCCTGGCTCCGTTCGTGGTGAATTTCGGGACCGCCGGTAGCCGCCGTTTCCGAACGGGCGACGTCGTTGCGTGCCGGCGCTTCGTGCAGCGCGACATGGACGTGACGAGTCTCGGGTTTTCGCCGCACGAGACGCCCTTCGAGGACCTGCCCCTCGAGCTCGAGTTCCCCGAGACGTTCGCGGAGCTCGACCACGGCGTCTGCGGCAGCGGCGATCGCTTCGAGGCGGTCGAAGCCGCACCCGGCTGGGACCTCGTGGACATGGAGGCGTACGCGCTCGCGAAAGTCTGTCTGTTCGAGAATGTTCCGTTCGCGTGCGCGAAATACGTGACCGACGGAGCCGATGCGAGCGCCGCCATCGACTGGCAAGCGAACCTGCCGCGCGCCGCCGAGGCGTTTGCGAAGCTGTACGCCGAATTGCGCGACCGGCCGATTCCAGCGTAGGCAAAACTCGCCGCGTCTTTCGTCGCTTGCAGTGCGCCGCTCGGGGCCCTACGAAGGGGCCGCCATGGCGGAAGACAACGGCAAGAACGGCGATCCCATCATTAGGCTCGTAGGCGTGGGCAAGAGCTTCACTCGCGGCAAGGAGCGGATCGACGTGCTCAAGGAGCTCGATCTCACGGTGCCGACGGGGTCGTTCGAAGCGCTGATGGGACCCTCGGGCTCGGGCAAATCGACGCTCTTGAACCTCATCGCGGGACTCGATCAACCGAGCGCTGGAACCCTGACGGTCGCGGGAGCGAACCTCGGCAGCATGAGCGAAGGGCAGCGGGCCGCCTGGCGCGCGCAGAACATCGGGTTCGTTTTCCAGACCTACAACCTCATGCCGGTGCTGACGGCGGTCGAAAACGTCGAGCTGCCGCTGCTGCTCGCGAAGATCCCGGCCGCCGAGCGCCGCAAGCGCGCCGAGATCGCCCTGCGCGTGGTCGGCCTCGAGGACCGCGGCGGGCACCTTCCCCGCCAGCTCTCGGGTGGTCAAGAGCAGCGCGTGACCATCGCGCGCGCGATCGTCGCCGACCCGAAAATCATCGTCGCCGACGAGCCGACGGGCGATCTCGATCGGCAGAGCGCGAACGACATCCTGAACCTGCTCGAGAAGCTCAACAAAGAGTTCAACAAGACCATCGTCATGGTCACGCACGACGAGGCCGCGGCGAAGCGCGCTCAGATCGTGCGGCGGCTCGACAAGGGCGCGCTCGTCTCCTGAGCCGGGAGGATCCCATGGGAATCGCCACGATCGCCATCCGCAACCTCGGACGAAACAAGTTTCGCACCATTCTCACGCTCGCGGCTCTCACCATCGCGATTCTGGCGTTCGTGCTCCTCCGTACGGTGATCTGGTCGTGGACGGTCGCCGTCGAGCAGGCCGCGGTGGATCGCATCGGCTCGCGGCACAAGGTGAGCTTCATCATGGAGGTTCCGAAGCGTTACGCCGAGGACATCCGACAAATCCCGGGCGTCAAGCACGTCGCGTACGCGAGTTGGTTCGGCGCGAAGTATCCGAAGGACAAGGACGCCTTCTTCGGGAGCATCGCCGTCGAGCCGGAAGACATCGTCAAGGTCTACGACGAGATCATCGTGTCGCCGGCCGAGCTGCAGGCCTGGAAGGAGAACCGTCGCGGCGTGCTCGTCGGCGACGCCATCGCCGCCAAATACGGCTGGAAGGTGGGCGACAAGTTGGTGCTCCAGGGCACCATCTACCCGGGCGACTGGGAATTCGAGGTTTCGGGCATCTACACGTCCAAGCGCGCGACGGTCGATCGCTCGTCGGTCTGGCTGCAGTGGAAGTACGTGAACGAATCGCGCCCTCCGCGCATGCAGGATCAGGTCGGTTGGATCATGTCCCGAGTCGACGGCGCCGGGAACGCCGCCACGATCGCCAAAGCCATCGACAAGCAGTTCGAGGATCGCGACATCCAGCTCCTCAGCATGGACGAGCGTGCGTTCCAGGCCTCGTTCTTGGGCATGCTCTCGACGATCCTCGACGCCATGTCGTTTCTGAGCTTCGTGATTCTCGTCATCATCGCGCTCATCGTCGCGAACACGATCGCCATGGGCGTGCGCGAACGCACTCAAGAGTACGGCGTGCTGCGCGCCATCGGCTTTCTGCCGAAGCACGTGGTGGCCTTCATCTTGAGCGAGAGTCTCGCGCTCGGCGCGATCGGCGGGCTCATCGGTCTCGGCTTCGCCTACGCGTTCATCAATCTCGTGTTCGGTCCGTTCATCGAGCAGAACATGGGCGCTTACTTCCCGTTTTTCCGCGTGAGCCCCAGCGTCGCGGGCATGGCGTTCGGTCTGTCCGTGCTGCTCGGATTCCTCGCCGCGCTTTTGCCCGCGCGGCAGGCAGCTCGGCTCGAAGTCGTGAGTTCTCTCCGTCGCGTGGGTTGAGGTGAATCGTGGTTCCGATTAGCTACAACGTTCGCAGCATGCTCGTCCGCAAGGCGACGACGATCGCCACGGCGCTCGGCGTCGGCCTCGTCGTCTTCGTCTATGCCGCCGCCCAGATGCTCTCTTCGGGCGTCACGAAGACCATGGTG
The DNA here is from genome assembly GCA_036374535.1 of Polyangiaceae bacterium. Taxonomy (GTDB): domain Bacteria; phylum Myxococcota_A; class Polyangia; order Polyangiales; family Polyangiaceae; genus PMG-095. Next base: position 3,371 of record DASUTR010000170.1, on the reverse strand, counting down.
ACCGCAGGTCGTCCCGACAACGCCATCGTCCTGCGCAAGGGCTCCGACACCGAGATGGCGAGCAGCATCGAGCTTCCGACGGTGAATCTCATCCTCGCCGCACCGGGCGTGAAGCGCGACGCGGCGGGCAACGCCCTCGGCTCGGGCGAGATCATCGTGGTGATCGCGCAAGAAAAGATCGGCGCCGAGCCCGGTCAGGTTTCGAACGTGCTCGTGCGCGGTGTCGGCGAACAAGCCCTGCACGTGCACCCCGAGGTGCGAGTCAGCGAGGGCCGGCCGCCTCAACCCGGCACGGACGAGGTCATGATCGGACGCGGGCTCGTCGGACGCTTCGCCGGGATGCAGCTCGGGTCGAGCTTCGATCTCAAGAAGAATCGACCGGTGAAGGTCGTGGGCGTCTTCGAAGCCGGCGGCGGTAGCTTCGAATCGGAGGTCTGGGCGGGCATCGATACGGCTCGCTCGTCCTTCGGTCGCGAAGGGCTCGTCAATTCCGTCGCGGTGCGCCTCGAGTCGCCTGCCAAGTTCGACGCCTTCAAAGCGGCGATGGAGAGCGAAAAGCGGCTCCAGCTCGATGCCTTCGTCGAGACCCGTTACTACGAAAAACAGTCCGAGAATTTGAGTGATTTCGTGCGCATCCTCGGCGGCACCGTGAGCTTCTTCTTCGGGTTCGGCGCGATTCTCGGCGCGATCATCACGATGCACGCCGCCGTGGCGCAGCGACAGCGGGAGATCGGCACCTTGCGTGCGCTCGGGTTCTCGCGGGGCTCGATCCTTTTCTCGTTCCTGCTCGAAGCGACGATCCTCGCCCTGGCGGGCGGTCTCGTGGGAATCGCGGGCGCTCTCGCTTTCGGAGCGCGCAAGATCTCGATGGTGAATTGGAGCACCTGGTCGGAGGTCACCTTCACGTTCGACGCCGACCCGGCGCTTCTCCTCAAGGCGCTGTTCGTCGGTGCCCTCATGGGCATCATCGGCGGGGCCTTCCCGGCCATCCGCGCGGCGCGCATCTCGCCCGTTCAAGCGATGCGTGGCGCCTGATCACGCGCCGGCCACGCGCCCGGATTTCTTCTCCAAGACCGCCGCGTACGCCGCCGGCAGCACGAGCAGCGTGAGCAGCGTCGCCGAAATCAGTCCGCCGATGACGACGGTGGCGAGCGGGCGCTGAACCTCGGCTCCGGGAGCCGTCGACAGCGCCATCGGCAAGAAGCCGAGCGACGCGACGAGGGCGGTCATCAGCACCGGTCGGAGCCGGAGCCGGGCGGAGCGTTCGATCGCGAGGGCGGGCGCAAGCCCCTGTTTCTCGAGGTCCTGCGCGAACGTCACGAGCACGAGGCCGTTCAGCACGGCCACGCCGAAGAGCGCGATGAAGCCCACGCCCGACGACACCGAAAACGGAATGTCACGGAGATACAGCGAAACGACGCCGCCCACGGCAGCGAACGGGACGCTCGTGAAGATGAGCGCCGCGCGCGCGAACGAGCCGAGCGCCGTGTAGAGCGCGAACGCGATGAGCGCGAGGGCGAGCGGAACGATGGTGAAGAGGCGCGCCTTGGCCTCCTCGTAGTGGCGAAACTGACCGCCCCATTCGAGGCGGTAACCGGTCGGAAGTTTCACGCGCGCGGCCGCCGTCTCGGCGTCGCGCACGACGGACATGAGGTCTCGTCCGCGCACGTTGAACTCGACCGCGAGGCGCCGCGACTGGGCTTCGCGGCTGATCTGCGCGGGACCGTTGGCGAACGACAGCCGTGCGACGTCGCCGAGGGGCAGGATCTGCTTCGTCACGGAGCGCAGCGGCAGGCTCTCGAGCGCGGAGAGATCCCCGTCGAACCCGTGTGCCGTCTTCACGGCGATGCCGAAGCGGCGTTCTCCCTCGAGCACGTCGCCGACGAGGTGACCGACTGCAATCGTCTCGGCGAGCTGGTTCACGTCGGCGACGGTGAGTCCGTAGCGAGCGAGCTTGTTGCGGTCGGGCTCGATCCGGAGGTAGCGAAGGCCGGCCACCTGTTCGACGCGAACGTCGTCGGCGCCGGGCACGGCGCGAATCGCGGCGGCCAGGCTCTCGCCGAGCTCCTCGAGTCGCTCGAGGTCCTGGCCGTAGACGAGCGCGGCGACGTCGGAGCGGATGCCCGCGACGAGCTCGTTCGTGCGCATCTGGATCGGCTGTGAAATGCCGCCGGCGACCTCGGGCACGGCTTCTTCCACCGCTTTCGAGATCTCCTCGCCGATTTCCGCCTTCGTGATGCCAGGTCGCCAGAGCGAGCGCTCCTTGAGTCCGAGGTAGAGATCCGTCTGCTCCATGCCCATGGGATCCGTCGCGAGCTCGGGCGCGCCGGTCTTGCTCACGGCCTGGCTCACCTCGGGCACTTTCAAGACGGCTTTCTGCAGGCGCTGGTCCATGGCGACGGACTCGCTCAACGCGACGCCGGGCAGCCGCCGAGCCTCGACGAGCAGATCGCCCTCGTCGAGCTCCGGGACGAACTCGGCGCCGACGCGCGTGAAGAGCGCGACCGCTGCCGCCAGCACGAGCGTTCCGGCGCCGAGCGTCAGGGCTCGGCGCCGGAGGCTCCTCACGAGCAAGGGCTCGTACAGGCGCGCGACGTTCCGCACGAGCCAGGTGCCACTTCCGTGCTCGGCCCGAGGCTTCACGAAGAAGCTCGTGAGCACCGGAACGAACGTGAGCGACAGGACGAACGCGCCGGCGAGCGCCAGCAACACCGTCGTCGCCATGGGCCGGAAGAGCTTCCCCTCGACCCCCGTGAGCGCGAGCACCGGGACGTACACGACCGCGATGACGAACGTTCCGAAGACACTCGCCGACTGCACCTCGAGCGCGGCGCTTTTCACGACGCCCAGTCGTTCCCGCTCTTCGAGCGAGCGGCCGAGCGCCGCGCGTTCTTCGGAGAGCCGGCGCACGGTGTTCTCCACGATGATGACGGCGCCGTCGACGATGAGCCCGAAGTCGATGGCGCCGAGGCTCATCAGGTTGCCGGAAAGCCCGAACGCGCGCATGGCGAGGACGGCGAAGGCGAGCGAGAGCGGAATGACCGTCGCGACGACCAGACCGGCCCGCAGGTCGCCGAGCAACAACAAGAGCACCACGACGACGAGCAGCGCCCCTTCGAGGAGGTTCCGGCCGACGGTGCCGATCGTGCGGTCGACGAGCAGCGAACGGTCGTAGAAGGGTTCGATGCGCGTTCCGGGCGGGAGCGACGGCTGGAGCTCGGCGAGCCGTTTCTTCACCGCCTGCGTCACGCTGCGCGAGTTCTCGCCGAGCAGCATCAGCGCGACACCGACGACGACCTCGCCCTTGCCGTCCTTGGACGCCGCACCGCGCCGGAGCCGCGGGCCGAAGCGCACGTCCCCCACGGTCGCGA
>DASUTR010000169.1:0-21188 GCA_036374535.1 Polyangiaceae bacterium | reverse complement strand
GAAGCTCGCCGCCGCGGCCTTCGACACCGCCATCTTTCCGGACTTTCGACCGCTGTCGTCTTCCTTGTCGAGAACCTTCGGCTGACCTCCGCCCCCGCCGCCACAAGCGGCGAGCAACACGGCGAGCAGGGTGACACTCGTAAAGCGCATCATGATCTTTTCTCCTCGACTCCAGTTCCTCGGTAGCGACGGCTACTTCTTCTTCTTGTCGCCCTTGTCGTCGCTCTTCTTGTCGGCCTTGTCGTCGTCTTCCTTCTTGTCCTCGGACTTCTTCTTCGGCATCACCGGCTCGGCGCTCTGGACGGCGACCGGGTCGCCGCCGATGCGGAGCGGGTTACCCTGCTCCTTGAGCACGCTGTTCACGCGGTTCGGGGCTCCGCGGAACTCGTCGATGAGGTGGTATTCGTTCTTGTAGTTCTGCGCGAGCCACTCCTCGCAGGAGCGGCTGAACTGGTCGAAGTACTGGTACTTCACCGAGTAGCCGAGGCAGATCTCGAACGCGCTCTTCGCCTGCTTCTTCTGAGGCTCGGACGCGTCGTCGAGGGCTCCGTAGTACGAGGTGCGAAGCTCGTAGTCCTTCTTGATGAAGTCCGGGATCGGGGCGGCCCGGAACTCCTTCACGAAGGTGCCCCACATCTCTCCCACGCGCGCACCGGCCGCGATGACCCAACGCGGAGGCGGCACCGGTTGAAGGTCGACGACCTTCTTGTACTCGGCGCTGGCGTCGTCGATGAGCGGGCGCTTCTTCGCGATCCAGCCCTTCACCTTCTCGTTGATGTGCTTGATGACCGCTTCTTTCGTTCCCGGACCTTTGTACTCGGGGAACGGAACCTTATCGACCTTCGCCTTCTTCTGTTCCGCGAAGAAGAAGATCGCTTCGCCCACGGCTTCGAGAGCGCGGCCGAGCTTCCTCTGCTTCGAGTTCGCGTCCTCGCCCTCGAGCGAGTTGATCTGGTTCGCGGCCGCCTTCGGATCGGCCCACATCTTCGCGACCTTCGCGTACTCCTGACCGGCGGGCGTATCCCGCTTCATCTGCACGTACGACCGCGCGAGGAGGGCGTGAGCTTGTGCCTGGATGTCGAGCGTCGCCTTCGTGTCGATGAGCTTCATGCCACCGCCCGAAAGCTTCTTCTGGACCTGCGCCCAATCCTTCTTCTCGCCGTAGTGAGCGGCGACCGCGAACGCGAGCTGCGCCGCTTGAGCCGCCTTCTTCGTGCCGTAGTAGCGGTTGAACGCGTTCGCGTTGCTGATCGCTTGGTCCTCCTGCCCGAGACCGAGCCGGAGCACCGCGGCGTCGCTCACCGCCTGATCGGCGAACTCACCCTTGTACTCCGTGGCCTTGGCGTACCGCTCGAAGTAGTCGGCGGCCGCTTCGTACACGGCGATGGCCTGGTAGTTCTGCCCGATCTCGTACGTCGCCTTCATGGCGAGCGGCGACTTGTCGAGACCGTATTTCGTGCTGAGGAGGATCTGACGAACCTGGATCGACTTCGCGAGCAAGCGCGCAGCCTGGTACGCCCTCGCCATGTTGTAGACGATCTCGTCCGCCTTCTCGCACTGCTTCGGCTTCTCGCCCTTGGCGAGCGGTTCCTCGCAGTACGTGCGCCAGAGCTCGAGGTACGCGTCGGCGCCCTTCTTGTAGTTGTCGAGCGACTCGCGGTAGCTGCCCTTCTCCTGCTGCGAGTCCGCGAGCTCGACGATCTTCTGCGCCTTCAAGCGCTGGATGTCGAACTGAATGCGCGTCAGCGTCTCGCACTGCTCCTTGTTGTCCTCGTACTTCTGGCCCTTGCAGTAGAGCTCGATGAACGTCGGGACGTCCTTGCCCATGTCGTCGAAGCAAGCAGGGCGCGGAGGCTCGGCGCGCGAGCCGAGCACGTTGATCGACTCGAGGTAGAGCTGGGCCGCGAAGAGCCCGGCGTCCTTGTCGGCGTGGTTGATGGCCACCTCGCGGAACGCGAGCGCCGCCTCCTCCCAGTGCTGCGCCTCGAAGTAGGTGCGCGCGCGGGCGTACTTCACCTCGACGTACTGCTCCTCCGCTTCCTTGTCGCCCTTCGAAGGCTTGATGTAACAAATGTAGCGGTTGAAGGCCTGAACCATGCCCTTCTGCTGGCTCGTGAGATCCTTCGGCTTGAACCGTTCCCACTCGCCCTTCTTGGCCTCGCGATCCTTTTCGCCGGCGCCCTTCAGGCCGAGTCCCTTGCCCTTGCGGTCCTCTTCCCCCTTGTACATCTGGTCGTACATCTTCTGGTAGCAGAGCACCGAGGCGTACGCGGCCTCGGCGGCTTCCGCCGCCTGGGGGTTCTCGTCGACGACGGCGTCGAAGGCGGGACCGCAGTCCTCCCAGCGCTGCTGGAAGTAGAGCAAGTCCGCCATCGCGTACTTGATCTTGTACATCGTCGGCCAGTCTTCCTTGACGATGCGCGGGAACTCGAACTTCGCGAAATCCTGGGACGTGAAGTTCTCGCTCACCTTCTTGTAGAGGTAGGCGGCGAGATCCATCGTCTTCTTGTCGCCCGTGCCGCGCACGCCGCCCGAGCCGACGGCTTCCAAGTGCCAGCTCATCGCGGTTTCAGCGAGGAGCTCGGCGGTCTTGTTCGAGCAGTCGAGCTTCGACTTCTCGCTCGTGCCGCCCTTCGCGAAATCGTTGCGAACGCGGAGCTGGTTATCGAGCTCCTTCCGGACCGCTTCCTTGTCGCCCGAGAAGAGCGCCTGCGTCGCAGCGGTGATCTGTCCCTGATAAAAGCAGCTCTTCTCGCCCGGGTCGCGACCGAGGAGGTCCTTGTAGAGGACGATGCCTTCGCGATAGTGGCCGGTGTCGAGGTAGGCGTTACCGAGCTCGTTCATCATGCCGATGGTGAGCGTCGTCTCGCCGCCCTTGTCGCCCGATAGCGGCTTGAAGAAGTTGAACGCCTTGTCGGGGGCTCCGCTCACGGCGTAAACGGGGATGCAGTCGCGGCGTGCCGACTTCGCGAGCTGTTTCGCGTTCGGGAGCTCGGAGAACTGCTCGCCGTACTCGATGACTTTCTTGAACTCGTTCAGGGCGTTCGCGTACTCGCCCTTGTTCCAGTGGACGTACCCGAGCTTGTACCGCGCGTAGCCGTAGACCTTGTTGTTCGGCGGCGGGTACTTGATCACTTCCTTGTACGCCGCGGCGGCGAGGTCCCACTTCGCCGGATCGCCCTGGGCTTCCTGGAAGAAGAGCTCGCCGAACGCGAGGTACGCGTTCGGGATGTACGGAGACTTCGGCGCCTTGTCGATGAGCTCGAGGTAAACCTCGCGCGCCTTGTCGTAGTTTTGCGCCTGCTCGTGCTCGTACGCGAGGTAGTACAAGACCTCGTCGATCTTGGAGTACTTCGGGTACTTGTCCTTCATCGCCGTGTAGTACTTGATCGCGTTCGTACGCGAGGCCTTGACGATCTTCTCGGCGGCGGCGGCGTCCGAGCGGAACTTCGTCGCGTTCTTCTTCTTCGCTTTCGCGTCCTGCGCCTGGATGTCGGCCGCGATCTTGTCGCGGAGCGCGGCGCTTTCGAGCTCGACGTACGCTTCGGCCAGGCGGCGCGTGAGCTGCGGCTTGTCCGCGGACTGCTCGGGCGTGTTCTTGTAGAGGCGCTCGAGGCCCTGAATCTCGGTGATGAGGAGGGCGCGCGCGCGAGCCTGGAGACGCGTCTTGCGCGTGTCGCGCTCGGCGTACTTCTTGAGCTCTTCGGGATTGATCGGCTTCGAATCGTCCTGACGCTTCTTTACGTCGAGGGGCGGCGGAGCGCTCTTGAACGCGGTTCCGCGCTTCTGCTTGATCTCGAGCTTCGGCCCTCCGGGGCACGCGACGAGAGCCTTCGGCGCTTCGGTGCCGATGCACTCGTTCGAGAGGTCGGTCATCTTCGCTTCGGGGGCCGCACCGGCCAGACCCGAAACGAAGAGCGCACCGCAGAGGGAGAGAAGGAACGAAAACGCTCGGTTCTTGGGACTCATGGGTCTTTTACCTTCCACACGCGGACTCGACGACTTGCCGGTAGAACCCGAGCTCGTCGCGCCAGTATTCGCCGTTGAACGGCCAGAGGACGTGTTCCTCGTCCGGATTGACGACGCCGTAGATCTTCGCCTCGGCCTTGCTCACCTGGCCGGTCTGGATCTTCGTGTCGAGGATGTTGCGTTGCGCGGCGGTGATATCGATGAGGATCTTCTCGCCGTTTCGCATGTGCTCGCTGAGCTCGTCGACGTTGCGGCGGTAGCGCGACAGGGCGAGCTCGCCCGCCTGACGGACGGCGAGGTCGCGCGCGAGCTTGAGCGCGTCGCCGACCTGCTGTCCGAGACCCGAGCTCTGGAAGCTCGACGGCGACTTCTTGAAACGCTTCTCTTCTTCTTCGAGCAAGCGCACGTAGTCGATGTTGCGAAGCAGCTGGCGATCGCTGAGCGCGATCTCGACGATCGGGCGAATGCGCTCGTCGAGGTCTCCCTTGCCTTCGCGCACCTGGAGCAAGAACTTGAAGAACGGCTCTTCCTGATTCTCGCCCGTGTACTTCTTCAGCACCTTCTCGAGCTCGTCGCGGATCGGCACGTACTTCTGGTGGAAGCGCGCGACCGTGATGCTCGCGGCGTCGTAGTTGCAGTTCGTGAAGTAGATGACCGCTTTGAGAATGTCCGCTTCCGGATGGAACGAGTTCGGGAAGTACGGCGCCTGAATGGTGTGGATGTTACCGAGAGCGTGCGGGTAGTCGCCCGCCATGAAGTAGGCCCACGACTGCTCGAAGAGCGCGTCCAGCCAGTACTCGCTCGTCACGTCGACCGAGTTCCAGTACTTCACCGCCGCCGAGAGCTTCGTCGAGTTCACGGTCGGAGCGTTCGTCTCGGCGTCGAGCGTGATGCTCGCCGAGTAGTACGTACGCGCGATCGAGAGGTTCGCGAGATCGCGCATACGGTCCTCGTCGTCCACGCCTTCGACGCCTTCGTCGAGCGCCTTGATGATGCGCTGGAAGGCCTTGACGCCCGGCACCGACTTCCTGAGCTGCACGTAGCTGACGCCGGTGAAGAACTGCGATTTCACGTAGTGCGGGCTGTTCCGATTCACCATCTGGAACAGGCGGATGGCTTCCTCGAACTGGCGGTTTCGGTACTTGTACCGACCGAGCATGTAGTTGAGCTGCCAGTAGAGGTCGCGCTGCTGGGCGTTGTCGAAACGCGCCACCTGATCGTCCGTGTACTTACCGACGCGCTCGATGATGTCCGCCGGCTCGGGGAGTTGGAGAGCGAGCTTCGCGAGCCAGAGCAGCGTCTCTTTGAACTTCAGGTGGTTCGGATTGTCGGCGACGACGCTGAAGATCGCGTAGCTCGCTTGGTAGAACTTCAAGCGGTCGAGGCAGATCGCGAGGTAGTACTCGGCGAGCTGCTTGTTGCCGGCGTCGTCGCCCGTCTCGCCGGAGACCACGCGGTGCAGCGCTTGCGCCGCTTCGCTCCACTTTTCCTTGTCGAAGAGTCCCTTCGCCGCGGCCGCGCTCTCGGTCATCTGACCCGCCGTGACCGCCGCCGGCGCTCCGCTCGCCTGACCTTCGTCGAGATCGATGTCGACCTTCTTGCCGCCGGCAGGCGCGCCGCCGCTCTTTGCTCCGCCCTTCTTCGGCGCCGGCGCTTCTTCGTCGAGATCGATGACCTCCTGCGCGTGCGCGATCTGAGTCAGCGTGCTGCCCGACAGTGCCGTCAGGGCCGCGATGCAAAAGCCTGCCAAACGCGTTCGAAACATGGAGCCTCTCCGAGGGGGTATGCGCCGCTTCGGGCGCGTGCCGCGACCGACGACACGGCGACTCCAGCTGCCAGAGTCGCTAAAAAACCTAGTAAGTACCGGCAGATAGGAACTGCGCCCGAGCGGATGTTAGATACCGGTCGAGAGCGTTGTCAAGCGGTCTCGCTGGAATTTCGGTCGCGACTTCCCGGCGCGAGCCCTGCGAGCTCAAAGCGTGCGAAGAGCAGAAGCGCACGATGGTTTTCGAGCAAACAGAATTTTCCAGTAGACGTTTCGAGGGAGCGAGTTGCCGTCGATGAATGAGACCGAACGGCCTCGCTAATGCATGAAGCTCCGCCGAGCGATCATCGTTCGCTCGAGCGTGGACTTTGACGCGCGGTGACAATGCCAAGGCTCGCAAAAGAATGGGCTCGCCGGAGAATCTGGTCCGTGGGTTCGTGGCTTGGACTCCCTGACACCCGATCGGGTTGGGCCCAATGGTGTGAAGGAGGCGCACCACCGCGCGAAAAGCTCGCTACGACCAAAATGCTGGGCGCGGGCGAGAGCCGCGAGCCGAACCGGCGCGGTCCCGCCACCATGGCTTCGATGGGCAAAGGCGTTGACGGAGCTCGCGCGGGTCAGTTAGCGTGCGCAGGGCTCGTTCACGTTCGTGCCCGCTCCGTCGCGCCAACCGCTTCCGAGGCACTGATGATCCGTAATCGTTTCATGCAATTGACCCTTGCTGCGCTCGCCGCATACGGCGCGCTCGGCTGTGAGAGTGGTGGCGTCGGCGCCCCCTGCATTCCCGAAGACGAATACAAGCAGAACTTCAGCGGTTTCGCGCTGCAGGAAGTGAACGTCGAGAGCCGTTCGTTCCAGTGCGAAACGCGCGTCTGCATCGTGAACCACTTCCAGGGTCGCGTGTCGTGCCCCTACGGGCAGGCGGATCCGGAGGGTAGCTCGCTGACCCCGACCGATCGAAGCCGCTGCCGTGTTCCGGGCGGCGACGGACGCCTCTGCGTCGATGGCGCCGGCAACGTGACGGAGCCCGTCAACGACACCGGCGGGTGCGCGATGGGCGACCGAAACGTCGACGAGATCCTCGAGCCCGTCGATCCGCAGCTCATCTTCCGCAACGCGGAAGACACCGTGTACTGCTCGTGCCGCTGCAAGGGTCCGGACGCGAACGCGGTCTACTGCGAATGCCCGAGCGGCTTCACCTGCTCCGAGCTCGTGCGAGACATCGGCGTTCCGGGCCGCGGCCAGCTCGTCGGCTCGTACTGCATCAAGCCGGGCACCGAGTACGACCCCACGCACCCGCCGCAAGCGGACGCGTGCACCATCGCCGACGGCGACGCGAACAAGACCGTCAAGGACGCGAACGGCAAGAGCCGCAAAGTCGGCGACACCTGCGGAACCAAAGACGGGAACGCGTCGAACCCGCCAATCTGACGGCGCACGCGCCGAGGCCGTCGCCGCCGAGTGGCTCGAGCGACACGGCTACTCGCTCGTCGCCAGGAACTTGCGCGTCGGGCGTCTCGAGATCGACCTCGTCGTTCGACAGGGGCCCGTGGTCGCCGTCGTCGAAGTGCGCACGCGCGGTGCGACGGCGTGGACGACGGGCTTCGGCAGCGTCGACGGTAAGAAACGGCTGCGACTGCGGCGCGCCGGCGAGCGACTCTGGCAGCGCCGCTACAAGAACGACGCGAGCGTCGAGCGCCTGCGCTTCGACGTCGCGAGCGTGAACCTCGACACCGACCCGCCGAGCGTCGACTACGCGGTCGCCGCGTTCTGAGCTCGAGCTCCGCGGAGCGGGGTCGCGGAGCGCAGCGCTCAGGTGTCGAGCGCCGCCTTCATGTCGCTGCGAAGCGTCTTCAGGCCTTCGAGATCGCCGGTCGCGGTCTTCGCCTCGAGCGCCGCGATCGCCTTCTCGATGCGCTGGATCTCTTCCTCTTGCCGGCCGCGGAGCGCGATCACCATCGACCGGTACGTCTCGAAGAACTCCACGAGCTCGTCACCCTTGCGGAGCGGCGACGGAACGCGCAGATGCCCGTCGGCGACGGCCTTGAGGTTCATCTTCATCTTGTAGATGGGCCCGGCGACGCGGTGGGTCACGATGATGCCGGCGAAGCCGATCAACACCACGAGCAGGGCGAGGCCGCCGAACAGCGAGGAGAGCATCACCTTGCGTTGTCCGACGAGCGCGGCCGCCTGCTCCTCGAGGCTCGCCGCCTGCTTCTGCAACGTTTCCTGTTGTTTCTTCAGGCGCTCGTCCTGTTGCGCGGCGTCGGCCTTGAATGCTTCGAGCAGCGCTGGGTTGTCGCTGTACACCGGGTCCTTGACGATGTTCATCTGGACGACGGCGCTCACCTTCTGACTCTCCGCCACGACGTCGCGTCCCTTGGCGACGACCTCCCTGCCCTGCTGAACGCTCTTCGCGCTCTGATCGATGACCTCGCTCGACGAGCGGAACAACATGAAGCCGAGCCCGGCGCTCAGGACGACCGCGAGCAGCACGAGATACGCCGAGTACTTGAGCTGGAAGTGGGTATCGAGCAGGTAGTTTCTGACGCGGCGCTGATGCCGTCCGGGTGTCAGAGAGGCGGCGGCTTCTGCCATGGTCGTGGGGCTCCTCGAGCGGGCGCGACCGCTCAGCGATCGCAGTCCGAGCAATAAGGGTAGGCTCTCGGCAAGGCAGAGCCAAGAAACCTCGCATCGGGCGCCGCGCGAAGGAGCTCCGCGCAACCCGATCGAAAGAGATCCCGGTCCAGCATCACTGTATCCGCGCAGCGATGACGCCGAGCTTTTCCATCGCGCGTTCCGCAGCCAGCTGAAGGAGCTCGTTTTCGGACGTCGTATCGCCCGGCGACACACCCTGCTGGGTGAGCGGGACCGCGAAGTTGCCGATTAGCGACTTTTCCGGATACGTGAAGAACGCGATTTCCAGGCGAACTTTGAGATTTCCGTCCGCGTAATCGAAGGGGGAGACGCGAGGAGCGAAGTAGAAGGCCTTCACGCTCTTGTGCGCCGAAAGGCGGCGTTTGGCGTCCGCCGCGGTCTCGGTCCCCGGCGCGATGACGATGCCGAGCGGACCCGCGGCGCCGACCATCGCGCTTCGCACGATACGGTCGATGGCGTCGCCCGAGCGCCCTGATTTGTCGGTCGTCTTGCCGATGGACAGGTAGAACTTGGTGTCGGGGCGAAACACCGGCTCCCCACCGCCGCGGACGAGATCGAGCGCCTTCTGGATGGCGGCTTTGACGGTCGCGCTCGCTTCGGACCTCGAGCGCTCTTCGAGACACTGAGCACCGCCGAGCTGGAGCTTTCCGAGCGCGGCAGCCGCGGCCGCGCGCACCGTGGTGTTCGAGTCCGAAAGCGCCCGGCAGAGCGGCTGCACGGCGCGCTCCGTCTTCGACGCTCCGAGCGCGAGCGCCGCCTGAGTGCGAACGCGAAAGTCCGAACCGCTTCTCAGGTTTTCGACCATCCGGTCGACGTCGCCGGTCCCCTGCGCTCGGGCAGGGGTCGCGGCGAGTATCCAGCAAAGCCCGGCGCCGAGAAGTGCTCGTCGGACCGCGCGGTGCATGAGGGACGACTCTAACATCAGTGACCGAGTCTCCGCTCCGGTGAGGATGCGGTCTCAGCCTAGCGTTATACGTCGTGCGACGACGGGATCTTCAGTGCTGTTTGCGACATTGCTTTGGTTGCTCGGATGGGGTGGACGTGCGAGAGGTCACTACATGCGCCGTTCGAGTCGCGCGCTCGTGTTGCTCGTGTCGTTCGTGCTTTCCGCGGTGACTCGCGCGGGCGCGGCCGAGCCCGTGCTCCGCATTCGCGGTCAGGCGATCATCGACGCTACGGCCGGCTGGTTGGACGGGCATCTGATCGTCAGCGGCTCGCTGCGCGACGACACGGGCCGTCCCCTCGCCGGCGCCGTTCTCACGCTGCACGCGCGCGGCAGCGACGCCAAACCAGCCGAACTTCCCGCCGGCGTTCCGTGCTCGCCGCTCGCGGAGGCCGACAAGGTACCCCAAGGTGGGCCCACCGAGCGCTCTCTGCGCACGGATCGCAGCGGTCGCTTCTGCGTCGACTTCGCGGCGGAACCGGAGGGTCGTTTCGGCGGCGCTCCGGAGCCGCCGGTCGACGTCGAGCTCCGTTACGCGGACGGCCGCGGGCTTTTCGACGCAGCCGCGCGTCGTATTGCGGTGGAACGCAACCGGCGAGGTGTCGAGCTTCGCTTCGTCGAGCCGCCGGCCGCCATCGATCTCGACGCTCCGCACGCCCGCGTGGAAATCGGCGCGCGCGCCGAGCCCGCGGTTCCCTCGGGCGGCGCGACGCTTCCGATCGTGCTCTACGCGCGGTCCGAGGAACGCGAACGCGTCGTCGCACAAGTCGCGTGCCGCCTCGGAGGCACCGCCGTGCTCTCCGTGCCGACGTCCGAGCTCGGCGCACCTGGGCCCCTGGACCTCGTCGCGCGCTTCGCCGGCACCGAATCGTTCCAGCCCGCCGAAACGGCGCGACGCGTGTCGCGCGTCGCGCGCGTCGCGCTGAGCCTCGGGCGCCCTGCGGAACCGAGCGATCCCGAAAGCGGCGTCACGCTCGATCTCGCCGTCGGCTCGTCGCGCGGCGCCGTCGCTTCGGGCTCGGTCGAGGCGCGGCTGCAAGGCGAGACGGTCGGCATTGCGAAGGTCGAAAGCGGAACCGCGCGCGTGGTTGCTCGCTTCGCGAGGCGAGCGGAGAAGAGCGCGAGCCTCACGCTGCACTACCTGCCGAGCGAGCCGTGGTGGATCGCGTCGTCTCCGCTGCGCGTCGAAGTCACGCTCGCGCCGCGCAGTCATTGGGGAAGCTTGGCGTGGCTGCTCGGCTTCGTCGCGATCGCCGCCGGGCTCTTGCGGAGCTGGCGACGACCGGCGCGCGCGCAGCGTGAGACGTCGAGCGCGGCACCGAAGCCGCGGACCGCAGCCGTCGTCGTCGTCGAGGCGGACGAGGAGTCGGCCGGGTGGCGCGGCGTGGTGCGCGACGCGCACGACGAAACGCCGGTTGGCGCAGCAGAGGTCGCCGTCGTCGCCGAGGAGCCCGAAGGCTCTCGGGTGGTCGCGCGCACCGCGACGAGCGCGAGCGGCGAGTTCGAGCTTCCCGACGTGACGACCAGCGCCGAGACCCGTTTCGTCATCACGGCGCGCTGGCATGCGACCCTCAGGGTGAAACCGCCGCCGCACGGTCGACTCGAGATCGACCTCGTGACGCGGCGGCGGCAGCTGGTCGCTCGCTTCGTGGCCTGGGCGGCGCGCGACGGGCACGGCATGAAAGGCCGCTCCGAGCCCACCCCGGGGGACGTGCGCGAGGCAGGAAAGCGGGTACGCCGGCCCGATGTCGTCGCCTGGGCAAATGCCGTCGAAACGGCGGCGTATGGACCCGAACCGGTGGACGAGCCGGTCGAGCGGCGGGTTTTGGATCAGGAGCCGCCGGAACGGAGCCGACCGCCGAGCGAATGAGCGCGCATCCGGTGCGCACCCATTGACGGCTCAAAGCCGGCCTCCCTATAGTCGCGCCGCTCCTCGCGAAAGCCGATGGAACTCTACGTCGTCATCGGGATCCTGCTCGTCGTCGCCGTCTATTTTCTCTTCTTGAGAAAGGGGGCGCCGGAACAGCTTCCCTCACGAAGCGAGCGCGCGCCCGGCCCGAGCCCTTCGGAAAAGAAGAAGAGCGAGCCGCCGCCGCCGCCCAAGCGAGCCGCCGCCGAAGTGCTCGCGGACGAGTCGGCGCGCCCGGCGCCCTCGCCATCCGTTCGCCCACCCACGGCGCCGAGCGCTCCGCCGCCGCCCGTCGTCGTCTCCGCCCCTCCGCCGGGCGAGCGTCAGGTCGCGGTCGAAACGCTGAGGCGGGGCCTCGCGAAATCGCGTTCGGACGAAGGTTTTTTCGGGCGGCTGAAGGCGCTCCTCGGCAGCAAGAAGACGCTCGACGGCGCGCTCGCCACCGAGCTCGAGGAAGTGCTGCTGGCTTCCGACGTGGGGGTCGAGACTTCGAACCTCTTGCTCGAGCGCGTCCGGCAGGGGCTCGAAAAGGGCGACCTCGCCGATCCCGAAAAGGTGTGGGACGCGCTGCGCGAGCAGGCGGTCGCAGTGCTCTCCGTCGGCGGGCGAAGCGGCGGAATAACGCCTGTCGCCAAGCCCACGGTCGTCTTGTTCATCGGCGTGAACGGCGCCGGCAAGACCACGAGCATCGGCAAGCTCGCGACGAAGCTCACGTCTCAAGGGCACAAAGTCGTGCTCGCCGCAGGTGACACCTTCCGGGCAGCCGCGGTTCAGCAGCTCGTCGTTTGGGGCCAGCGCGTCGGCTGCGAGGTCGTTCGCGGCAAGGACGGCGCCGATCCCGGCAGCGTCGTGTTCGACGCCATCAAGAAGGCTCAAGAGACGGGCGCCGATGTCGTGCTCGCCGATACCGCCGGCAGGCTGCACACGAAGCAGAACCTGATGGCGGAGATGAAGAAGATCGCGAAGACCGCGGAAAAAGCCCTGCCCGAAGCGCCGCACGAAGTGCTGCTCGTGATGGACGCGACCACGGGTCAAAACGCGCTCGCGCAAGCGCGCGAGTTCAAGGAAGCCCTGCCCATCACGGGCATCGTGCTCACGAAGCTCGACGGAACGGCCAAGGGCGGCGTCGTGCTCGGAATCGCGAGCCGTCTCGCGCTCCCCGTTCGTCTCGTAGGACTTGGAGAACGCCCAGAGGACCTGCGGGAATTCTCACCGAGCGAGTTCGTGGAAGCATTGCTCGGTCGTGAAGAAACGCGTTGATCGGTCGGCTAGCCGGTGAATCTTTTCGCTGATCGTACCGCCATCGAAAAAGCATTGAGCCCGCTCACGCAGATCCGAGCACTTAGAGAACAGTCACAAAGCAGAGCGCCATTCGCTTATCAAAGTTCGCGAGTGTCGTTGAGACGACGACTCGCAGGCACGATCATCGTCGAGTCGGCGGCCCGAACGATTCACGAAACTACGCGCGGACGATCACGAACACGGTTCGACGAAAAACGTGAAAACGTGGAATTTTTTGGTTGTTGATCCTGCGAAATTTTGCGTGATATAGTGCGCCGGGCCTTTGTGATTCGCTGAAATTTTCAGTATTTACGAGTGTTTGCGGGATCACTACCAGCGTCGGTCACAGAGGATTCCGGTAAGAGGCATCGATGAATAAAACTCGCGTCGGGCTCCTTGTGGCACTAGCCCTCGGGATTTTTCCCGCGAATGCTGGCGCCCAAGTCAAAGCGGGAGCCAAAGCAAGCGCTTCCGCCAGTACCGAGGGCGAAGCCGCCGCTGAAGGTGAAGCGAAGGCTGGCGCCGAAGGCGAAGCACCCGCCGAAGGTGAAGCTGCTGCCACGGGCGACGCGGCGACCGGTGATACCGGCGCCGAAGGCTCGGGGCTCGAGGACATCTGCAAGATCGATCCCGCAGCCTGTCCGAACCTCGACATGGAGAAGGAGGCCGCGCGCAAGTTCAACGAGCCGCTCTACGCGGTTCAGCAGATCTTCGCGCTGCGCGTGCGCCGCTTCGAGTTGAACCCGTACTGGGGCATCTCACTGAACGATCAGTTCGTGAGCCACCCAGCACCGGGCCTCGCGTTCAACTACTACATCACGAACGTGCTCGCGATCGGCGTGAACGGCGCCTACTACGAGCCGTTCAACGTCGATCAGGACTTCAACGCCGAGGTCCGCCGCGCGGCCCGTGTCGCCGTGCCTCTCACGGAGTACCAGTGGGCCGCCGCCCTGAACTTCCAGTACGTGCCGGCGTACGGAAAGTTCGCAGGTTTCGGCGACTTCATCTTCCACTACGACGCCTACGTCGTGGGCGGCGTGGGCGCCATCAGCACTCGCCCCATCCCGGTCATCGACCCCGACAATCGTAACTTCCAGTTCGACACGAAGCTCTCGATGAACGTCGGCATCGGTCTCAGGGTGTTCCTGAACCGCTGGTTCGCCGCGATGTTCGAGCTCCGCGACTACATCTACCCGGAACAGCTGGAGAGCCTCGAGGAGTCGTCAAACCCGGCCGATCCATCGACCTGGTACGGAGACACGAAGTGGACGAACAACGTCCAGGCCCAGCTCGGCGTCTCGATTTTCATCCCCTTCTCGTTCGACTACCGGCTGCCGAAGTGAGCGAAGGCATGACGAACACGATTCAGAAGTTCACGAAGCGGCTCACCGTGGCCGCGCTCGCCGCCTCGGCAGTGCTCGCGTCGACAGAGACCGCCAGCGCGCAAGAGATCCTGCTTACCGGTCCGCTCGCCGGCGCTCCCGCCGTGCGCAAGCTTCGCTTGTATCGCGAGGGCCGTTTCGAGATTGCTCCCGCCGTCACGTTCTCCCTCCTCGACGAGTACCAGCGCACGATCTTTCTCGGGGCGCGCCTGCAGTACAACTTCACGGACTGGCTCGGCATCGGTGCTTGGGGCGCCTACGGCGGCCTCATCAACATCACCACGGCGCTCACCGACCACATCCAGGAAGTGAACTCGAGCCCGGCGCGAACCGACGGCGGGTACGGGAATCCCGAGCGCCGCCTCACCGCCGTGAACCTCGGCCCGGAATTCGAAGACCAGCTCGGAACGATCGACTGGATCGTCGCGCCGCAGATCACCGCGGTCCCCTTCCGCGGAAAGCTCGCGCTGTTCCAGGGCATCTACGTCGATACCGACCTCTACGCCTTCGCGGGGCCCGCCATCATGGGTCTCACCGAGCGCGCCGACTGCGGCGGCGGCGGCGAACAGCAGGCCTGTGCACCCGGACCGAACGTCGCGTTCGAGATGGCGTCACGCACGGCCATCGCGCCGACGTTCGGCATCGGCTTGAGCTTCTACGTGAACAAGTGGAGCGCGATCGGCTTCGAGTGGCGCTTCCTGCCGTTCTCGATGAACACCGGCGGTTTCGACACCGCGGGCGGCGGCCAGGACGAGGAGTATCCCGACAACAAGATCACGTCGGCGGATCGCGGCTTCGCGTTCCGGCAGCTCCTCACGCTGAGCTACAACATCTTCCTGCCGACGCAGCACCGCATCAGCGAGTAGCGCTCGGTCGCTCGCGGGAGGCGCTCCTCTCGCCTCCCGCACCAGCGGCGCGCGATTCGGCGCGTCTCAGCGCCGGACGATGCGTGCGTTTTCGAGGACGAAGCCCGGCGGCAGCGCCGCCCGGCATGCGTCGACGAGCTCGGCGGGCACGGACCAACCACGTTCGGCGAGCCGTTCGCCGATGCGGTTCTTCACTCGCAGCGACTCTTCGGCGACGAGCGCCTCGACGAGCGCCGGCGCGCTCTTTTCGTCGTTCACGGCGAAGGTCGTGTTCACCGCCGTGAAGCGCACGGTCTCGCTCGCGTCGTTCAAGAACGGTTCGACGGCGATGCGAACGTCTTCGGAGGGATGCTCTTCGAGCACGCGTAAAAGCTGCACCTTGGGCTCGACGTTGCGCGTGTACTCGGTGTCGAACTGATCCAGCAACGACAAGAGCTCCTCGGTCAGGCGCTCGGGCGGCACGACCGCCGCCAGCACCTTGATCGCCCACGAGAGGCTCTCGGCCTTCTTGCAGTATTCACGCAGCGGATCGAGCGCTTGCTCGCCCGCGGCGACGATGCCTCGAAGACAGTTCTCTTTCTCTTCCTGATCGGTGATCGACGGGTCGAGCTGCCAATCGAAGCGCTTGAGCAGCGCGCGCGCGCTCGCCGCGGAACCGATCTTCGAGAGCTCTTCGATCGCTTCCTGGCGATCGTAGTTCTGCGAAAGTTTGTTCGCGACCTGCCGCTCGAGACGCGCGACGTCCTTGTCTCGCTTCGGCCGGTCTTCCTTGGACTTCGAAAAAATGTCGAACAGACCCAAAATTCAAAAGCTCCGGGTCCGGATATTGGATCAGGATCGACCGAAGGGCTAGCCGGGCTCCTGGAAGTCCGCAGCGCTCGGCGCCTTGGACGGGCGGCCCTGGTCGTCGGTCGTGTCTTCGGGCACGCCAGTCATGGCGTTCAAGAGCGAGTTGATGCGGAAGACGAGACCGCCCAGAACGTCGTGCTCGATCTGGAACCTGAGATCGGATTGCCCGTTGATGATGGCGAGAAGCCCGTCCTCGAGCTCCGAGATCGGCTGGGACATGTAGTTGCCGATCAGCACACCGCCGAGGCCGACCAGGAAGACCGCCAGCGCACCCACGGCGAGCACCGGCCAGAGCACGCTCATCATGCCGTCCACGCGTTCGGCGGGAACCGCGGCAATGAGCACGCCTGCACTTCCCGAGTAACCGTCGAGCGGGATCGCGCCGAAATAGCTCTTTTCCTGGACTCCCTCGGCGTTCGCGAAATTGCCGGTCGAAAGCGCGGCGCGCGCCGCGGCGGAAACGGGGGCGGAGCCTGCGGCCGCGACCGTCGCGCTCGTCGAATCGGCGCTGTCGGCGACGATCTCGACGCCCTTGTCCGCGACGCGGGCGAAGATCAACGTCGTGCCGCTCGTGAGCTCGCTCGTTCGGCTGATGCGCTCGTCGTTGAGCGGCGTTCCGACGACGACGGCTCCGACGACACTGCCGTTGTCGCCGCGCACCGGAGCGTAGCTCGCAAGGAGCTGCTCTTGACGCTGACGGTTGATCCACACCGAGCTTCCGGCGCGGCCCGACTTCAGCGCTTCGCCGAGCGCGGGATACGCCTCTGCGAGCTTCTCGCCACGCATCAGGTTCGAACCGTCCCGGCTCGCGACGACGCCGTCTGCGTCGACGAGCGCGACGAGCGACGGCGCCATCCTCGCGAACTTGGGGTCGGCCTGGATGGCCTCGCGGAGCCGATTCGCCTCGACCAGCGCAGCCTGCTGGCGCGCTTCCGGCGTCGGCATGCCGAGCGCCGCCCGGATCGACTCGGTGCCCGCGCCGCTTTCGAGCCAGCGCTCGAAGCGGAGGGCGTCCAGCGCCAGCTGAGAGCTCGCCGCGCGGAGCGAGCGCTCGACCTCGCGCTTGCGCTCGTTGGGGTCGGAGACCACGCCCCGGAGCGAGCTCGTGAGGAGCACGTACGTGAGGATCGTGGCAAGGACGACGATGCCTGCGTTGACGATGATGATCTTGAAGCGCATGCTCGGCCCCTTCAGGTGACGCCCCATTGCGGGGGTCGGGATTTTGCCCCGACTGCCCACGACACGGGTACGGGCGTTCCGAGGAGACTATCACCCCGGCACCTCGGAGCGCGAGCCTTCGGTCGCGGTGTCACGCTTGGACGAGGCGGTTCGACGGAGGTAGCGTTTTCATCGTGAACGCTCCGCACTTCCCCCTCGCGGTGGTCGACGACCCGCTCCTCGACGAGCATCGCGCGCGCGAGCCGCATCCCGAACGGCCGGAGCGGCTCGCCGCGGCTCGGCGCGCCGTGGCGTCCGTGGTCGAGCGCACGGGTCGCGTCCACGTCCCCATCCGGCCTGCGACGCAGGACGAGCTCGAACGCGTTCACACCGCTCGCTACGTCGAAGCGCTCGGCCGAACGGCCGGCACCCTCACACAGTGGGACGAGGACACGTACTCGGGACCGAAATCGGTAGACGCAGCGTTCGCGGCGGCGGGCGGCGCCGTCGAGCTCGTCGACGCGCTCCTCGCGAAGCGCGCGCAGCGTGGCGTCGCGCTGCTTCGTCCGCCGGGGCACCACGCACGGCCCGACGGTGCGATGGGATTTTGTTTCTTGAACAACGTCGCCGTCGCCGCCGCGCACGCGCGCGCTCGCGGTGTCGAGCGCGTGCTCGTGCTCGACTTCGACGTGCACCACGGAAACGGAACGCAGGAGATGTTCTACGCGACGCCCGAAGTGCTGTTCGTGTCGTTGCACCAGTATCCGTTCTATCCGGGGACGGGCGCTGCCGACGAGACGGGCTCCGGCGACGGCCGCGGCTACACCGTCAACGTCCCGTTCGGTCCGCGAGCGACCGACGCGACGTACGCGGCCGCCTTCGCGCGCATCGTCGCACCCGTCGTCAGCGCATTCGCGC
Organism: Polyangiaceae bacterium; assembly: GCA_036374535.1. Taxonomy (GTDB): domain Bacteria; phylum Myxococcota_A; class Polyangia; order Polyangiales; family Polyangiaceae; genus PMG-095. The sequence goes on along the minus strand of DASUTR010000169.1, from coordinate 3,490 downwards.
CCGGGCTCGTGCTCCTGAGCGCGGGATTCGACGCGCATCGCGACGACCCCCTGGGCCAGATGAGCCTCACCGACGAGGGGTATCGGGCGATGACCCGAAGCCTGCTCGAAGCGCTGCCCGAGACCACGCCCGTCGGGGCGCTGCTCGAGGGCGGCTACGATCTCCTCGCGCTCGAGGCGTCGTTGAAGGCGACACTCGAAGCCATGACGGGGCTCGACGCGGCCGGCGCCCTGAAAGCCCCGCCGGGCAGCGTGAACGAGCGGCACAGTGTCGAGCTTGCCCGCGCCCAAAGCGCCGCCGCGGAATTTTGGAGCGTCGGCTGACGGCGGTTGCGCGCCCTCGGAGGTTCGAGGTATGACACGCCGGTCTCGGTCACGGTGGATGTAGCTCAGTGGCAGAGCACTGGACTGTGGCTCCGGACGTCGCGGGTTCGATCCCCGTCATCCACCCCAATAAAAACCGGGTCGCGGGAAGCGACGAGGTCGGCTACACTTTTTGCATACGCTCAGCCGGGAGACGTGCCGATGACACTGCGTACCCTTTCCCTTACTGCGACCGCTCTTTCCCTTTTCGCTTTCGGCTGTAGCGACGCCCCGGCGCGCCCCGCCAAGGTGGGCCTCTACGTGCGCCTGAGTAACCCGGAGCCTACGGTGCCCGAGGCAATGGGCAAGTCGTGCCCCGCGAGCTCGGGCATCGAGTGGGACCTCGGTAAGGCCGTCAAGGTGGACGGCAGGGTCATCGACGTCGAATCCCCCTCGCCGACGGACTTCGGAACGACGCTCGAAAACAAGAAGAGCGACGCGGAGATCAAGTGCACCGTCCGCAAGAACGGGACGTTCGTCGCGACGGGCGGCGGTCTCGATCCGCAGATCACTCCGCCGAACGGTCGCATCACGTTTACGTTCGCCGGCACGGCCAAGCCGAACGGCACGCCCGCGACGAACACGATGACGACGACGCTCTACACTCCCGTGTCGCTCGGGATTCAGACCGCGCCCGACTTTCCCGAATGCATCGTCACGGCTGTCCACGAGCAGGCGCCGGGTGCGCTCTGGGCCGACTTCGACTGTCCCGCCCTCACGCAGAACGGTAACCCCTCGGTGGCGTGCCACGCGAGCGGAACGATGGTGTTCGAGTACTGCAAGACGGGCGAAGAAGAAGAGTGATACGAGCGACCGCTCGTAAACGGTGAGCTCGAACTCGAGCTCGCGTGACGACTTCCGTCACCTGTCGCGCGCGGACGATCGTCGTCGAATAGTGCGAGACGGAATGAAGCGCGCGGCGCGCGGCGGCTCTTAGCCGGCCTTCGCGCCGCTCGGCGCTTCGCCAACGGCTGCGGCGGGCGGCGTATCGGCTTGTCCGTCGGGGACGCTCGCTTGGAGCGAGCGTGAGCCGACGGCGGGCGTCGGAAGCGTGTCGGATAAACTGACCTCGCCGGGCTCGGGCCCGGAGTCGATGCGGACGACGAGGGCGGTGATGTTGTCTTCGCCGCCGTGCTCGTTCGCCATCACGACGAGCTTTCGACACGCGGTTTCGAGATCGGAGTTCGACGCGATGACCTCGAGCATCTCGGCGTCGTCGATCATCCCGCTGAGGCCGTCGGAGCACAGGATGTAACAGTCGCCGAGCTCGGCGTCGTCGCTCTGAATGTCGACGGCCACCTGCTCCTGCATGCCGAGAGCGCGCGTGATGACGTTCTTCGGAAGCTCGCTCTTCTGCTCTTCGGTGAGCTCGGGCATGGCGAGCAGGTAGTCGTTCACGAGCGAATGATCGCGCGTCATCTGCTTGATCTGGCCGCGCCGAACTCTGTACGCGCGGCTGTCGCCGACGTGGCCGATGAACATCTTCTTCTTCCGCGCGCTGAAGAGACAGCTCACGACCGTCGTGCCCATGCCGTGGAGCTCGCGCGAGCGGCTGCTTCTCTCGATGATCTGACGGTTCGCCAGCCGAATGCCGGTAAGGAGGCGATTTTCCTCCTCGGACATGCGCGCATCGAAGGCGAAGGGCCAGGTGAAATCGTCGGTCGCGGTCGAACGGAAGAAATCGACCATCGCTTCGGTCGCGAGGCGGCTCGCAACGTCGCCCGCACGATGGCCGCCCATCCCGTCGGCGACGATGAAGAGGGTGTGCTCCTTCAGGATCGCGAAGCTGTCTTCGTTGTGATCGCGCTGAAGGCCGACGTCGCTGATTCCTGCTGCTAACGCTCGCATCGGCGACCTATGGACCCCACGGCGCAATGGGTGAGCCGCTCATCAACGTCACACGGTTTCACGCGGATTTCCGGGTGTCAAGGCACGCCGCCAAAGGCCGGCTGAAAGCGGCCCCGGTCGTGAGCGTTCGGGGCCACGGCCCCAACGCGACCCGCCTAGATCGCGAGAATTTCCTTTTCTTTTTGGGCGACGATCTTGTCCACGCCCTGGACGGCTTCGGCCACGATTTCTTCGGCTTTTTTCTTCGCGCGATCGACTTCGTCCTCGCTCGCGCCGCCGCTCGACTTCAGCTCGCCGAGCATGTCGAGCGCGTCGTGGCGCGCCTTGCGGATACCCACCTTGCATTCCTCACCGTGTTGCTTCGCGATTTTGACGAGGCCCTTGCGCCGCTCCTCGCTGAGCGGCGGGATCGGAAGGCGGATGAGCTCCCCGTCGGTCTGCGGGTTCAGGCCGAGGTCGGCCTCGCGGATGGCCTTCTCGACCGCCTGAACCTGCGATTTGTCCCACGGTTTCACCGTGATCATGCGCGGTTCGGGAACGGCGACGCTCGCCATCTGCGCGATGGGCGTGCTTTGGCCGTAGTAGTCGACGCGAACGCCGTCGAGCATCCCCGCGTGCGCGCGCCCGGTGCGGAGCTTCGCGAGCTCCCGCTGCAGGGCCTCTTTGGACTTTTCGCTGGCTTGCTTGAGCTCTGCGAGTACTTCGTCGATCATCGTCATACCCTCAACGCTGGGCGTACCGTATAACACGCGACCGGCGTCAGCGCCGACGTTCCCGCTGGCGCTTCCCGCCATCCGCGGACGAGGCGCTGGAACCCGCGTCTTTCGGACCGGCGTCCGGCAGCGACGCCCAGAACCGTTGGTCGGCTTCCTTCAGGCGTCGCTCGTTTTCCGCCTCGATGATCGCCGTGGCGCGTTCCGACGCGGCGCGCGCGGCTTCGTCCGCGGCCCGCGTGCGGTGAAACACGTAGTAGCCGAGCACGCCGAGGGTCATGGCGACGCCGGCGAGCACTCCGCCGAGCACGAGACCTCGGCTCGAAGGGCGCGGCTCCTCTTCGATGTCGACGATGGAGCCGAGCGGTCGGATTTCGTACGCGACGCTCTCCCGCTGCGCCCGCGACCATTCCTCGAGACGCCGGAGCGCGTCCGCCATTTCGCCGACCTTCGCGAAGCGCTCCTTCATGTTGCGCGCGCACGCCTTGCCGAACCACTCGTCGAACGCGCGCGGCAGATCCGGCGCGAGCTTCGACGGCACGGGCATCGGCGCGGCGCACACCTTGA
>DASUTR010000168.1:0-7126 GCA_036374535.1 Polyangiaceae bacterium | reverse complement strand
GATAGGTTCCGCGATCGGCGATCTGGTGTTTCCCGACGATCCGCTCGTCGGGGAACAACACTGCCTGATCGAAGAACAGGCGGGCACGGTCGTGCTCACCGATCTCCAATCCCGCACGGGTGTCTTCGTCCGCATCCGCGGCGAACAAGAGCTCGGCCACGGTGACGAGCTTTTGGTGGGACGAACGAGGCTGGTCGTGGACTTGTCGAAAAGCCGCGCGGCCTAGCGACCGTCCGCGTCGGAAGACAGCCGTCTTTTCGGCTCTCTGAAAACGTAAAAGCCCAGGGCGTACAAAAAACGAACGGCCGAAGCGCTTTGGGGCGCTTCGGCCGTTTCGTAGCCTAACGAAGAATTACTTCTTCTCTTCGGCCGGCTTGGCGTCGCCGCCTTCAGCCGGAGCGGCCGCGGGCGCGTCCGTGGCCGGAGCGTCGGCCGCGGGGGCCTCAGCCGGAGGAGCAGCCTCGGCAGGAGCCTCGGGAGCAGCGGCCTCGGGAGCAGCCTCGCTGCCACCACCACATGCAACGGCGAGAGCCGCAACCGGAACGAGCGCAATCAACTTGGAAATCGACATGTTAGGAATCCCTTCTGCCGAGAACCGGGGGTGCTCGGACGCTTTTCAGACGCCTCGATACTCGGAATCGGCTCAGAACCCCAGAAAATAGAAAAATATCTTTATGGATCAGTGAGTTATCACTTCTTTAAGTAGCCCACTCCTCGAAAAAAACGCCCGAGACGGCCGCGTGGCCGGACGATCAGGACCGAGCACGCTTATGATCGGTGTCCTGGCGGCGGCGCATTGAGCCGAAACCCATGTCTCTAGCGTCCATCTCACGAGCCAATGGCCAAGACCTCGAGCGGTCCCATGCGACTTCGCCTCGTCGGCGCCCGTGAGCTCCCGAGCCGTCCGGGGGACCAAAAGGGCCCGTCCGACGAGACGCTCGTCGCGCGCGCGAAGCAGCGCGAACCGCACGCGTTCGAGACGCTCTACCGGCGGCACGCGGCGTTCGCTCTAAACCTCGCCGTTCACATCCAGGGCACCACGGCCGACGTCGAGGACATCGTGCACGACGCTTTCGTCCGCGCGCACGAGCGGCTCGCGGAGCTCCGCGATACCGCAGCGTTCAAGAGCTGGCTCGGAAGCATCGTCGTGCGCCTCGTGCGAACGCGAATCCGTCGCCGGCGTCTCCTCGCGGTGCTCGGGCTCGCAGGGCACGAGCCGGTCGATCTCGAAACCGTCGCCGCCCCCGACGCCGATCCGGAAGTGCGCGCGCTGCTCGCCCAGGTGTACGCCTTGCTCCAGACGATGCCGGCCGACGACCGCATCGCGTGGACGCTGCGCTACGTCGAGCGCCACGGGCTCGACGCCGTCGCGACGCTCACGGGCTGCTCGCTCGCGACCGCCAAACGTCGCATCCAGCGGGCGCAGAGCTACCTTTCGCAGAAGTTCGTCGCACCGTTCACGGAGGCACTGTGATGCGCCGGGTTCCGAATATTCCAAGCTCAGCGCTCCGCGATCACGGCGGCTCCGAACGCATCGAGCGCATCTGGCGCCGAGTTCAACCCGATCTCCTGCCGGCGGGTCGAGGCGTGCCGCGACCCGCGCCCGCGATCTGGATCCCCGCAGCGCTCGCTGCCGTGTTCGCTGCCGGCATCTTCGTCGGAGCCAAGTGGGTTCGGCCCGAGCACGCGCCGCTCGCCACGGCCGAGCACCCCGTCGTTCGCGAACCGGCGGCGCGCCCGGCGACCGCCGCCGAACCGGCTCCCTCACCCACCGAGCAGCCGCGCGCTCCGCAGGCGCGAAAAGCCCGCGTGCTCGACCCGCGGGTGCCGGCCGAGCTTTTGAGCTTCGCCCCCCCCGAGGTCCACGCGCCCGCGCTGCCGGCTCCCGCGACGCCGGCCGAATGGGAGCTGCTCGCCGACGCCGACCGGTTCGCGGAGGCACGCGACGCGCTCGAAGCGCGCGGCGGGTTCTCGGCCGTGGTGCAAACGGCCTCGGCCACACAACTCATGACGCTGACGGACATCGCCCGCGCAACCGGCAGCCGCGAGTTCGCCATCGTCGCGCTCCGGCGCGTCGTCGAAGCGTTTCCCGAGGCGGCGGTCGCGCCCGAAGCGGCGCTCACCCTGGGTAACCTGCTCGAGCAAGCGGGTGACGGCGCCGGGGCTGCCGAAGCGTACGCGCTCTATCGGCGCTTGTCTCCGAGCGGTGACTTCGCGGAGGATGCTCTCGCCCGACAGGTGGATTCGGCGCTCGCCCAGAACAACATCGAAGCGCTCGTCCGTCTGGTCGCCCAGTATGAAAACGACTTCCCCAACGGACCGCGGCTCGAGGAGTTCCGCACCGAGCTCGCCAAGCGCTCCGGTGCCGGAACGGCTGCCGCGGCCGAACCGGGGGATTCGGCCGACCTCGACGCGCCGGCGAGCGCGAAAGACGGCGTGCCGGCAGAACCAACGAAGGCTCCTGCGAAGTAGCGCTGCGGCGCTCGTGTTCGTCACCTTCTTCGCGCTGCCTTTTCGGGCCGCCGCGAGCCCCCCTCCAGCTATCGTCGAAATCGATCCGCGCGCGCCGCTCGACGCACGCGCCGCGCGGCGGCTCGTCCAGCTCGAGCTCGCGGACGTCGAGGTACCGAAGCGCCCGCAGGATCCGGAGGTCGCGCTGTTCGTGCGCGTGCTCGCGGCCGACGAGGAGCGATTGCGCGTGGAGCTCTGGGAACGCGGCGAGGCGTACGGGGCCCGGCTCGTCTCCGGGACGCGTGAGAGCTCGCAGCTCATCGCCCGGCGCGTGGCTCTCGCCGCCGCCGAGCTCGCGCGCGGCCTACGTCAAAAGCGCCGCTCGGAAGCACGCGCCCGGCTCGACGAGGAACGCCGCCGACGGCTCGTCGAGCAGGCCGAGCGCGAGCGGACGCTCGACGGTCCCGCGGCGCTACGACCGAGCGTCACGGGAACGCTCGTCGGACTCGGCGATCTCGCCGTCGTCGGGCCGAGCCTCACGGGCGAGCTCAACGTCTCGGGCGCGACACGGCTCGATCTCTCGGCGGCGGCGAGCTTCGGCCCCGTTCTCGACGGTGGCGCGAACGTCGAGGTCTTCGAGCTCGGCTTAGCGCCGGCGCATCGGTTCGTCCTCGTGAACCGCTCGCTCGATCTCGACGTATCGGCGTTCGCGAAGGCGGGCGTCCTATCCTTCACGAACGTCGAGAGCGTCGACGGCCTCGCTGGTCAGCACCAAACGTGGTGGGCTCGTGCCGGCGCGGCGACGGCCGCCGAGTTTCGTCTGGAGCGAACCACGCGGCTCAGCCTCGGACTCGCGCTCGGCGCAGTAATCCGGCGCGTGCCGCTGACGCTCGAGAACGGCGAAGAGCGGCGACTCGGGGGTTTCTTCGTGGGCGCCGAGCTCGGCGTCGTGTTCACGCCACCCGTCGTCGGGCGCTGAGCGAGCTACTCGGCGCCGGAACGCGCACGCAGGCGCGCGGCGCGCCGATTCCACGAATACGCGAACGTCACGCGGAAAATCACGAAAAAGCCGAGAGCCGTGGCGAGCGGAAACAAGAGCACGTGGGGCCGCGGCACGAGGGGGCTCGACGTGAGCGCGACGACGACGTTCGCCAACATTCCGAAAAACATGCCGAGCAAGAGCGAGAGCGCCGCGACGCGGAGCGACGTCATCCGCTCCTCTTGCTCGGGCCGTAGGAATACGAAGGGCCACCACTGGCCGTCGTGATCGTTCACCGTGTTCAAAATTTGTTCGAGCTCGTCGGCTCGGTTCCGAAGAAACGCGTGCATGGGAAAAATGCAACGCTTAGGCTAGCAATGGTTGTCACCGTCGCAATGTGCGCCAACCGCCTACCTCGGGCGCGAGGTGGGCCTCGCCGGCATTGACGCGACGGGTCAGCCGAAAATAGAGGAAGGACGCCGAAAGCTTCCGCCCCGAAACCCTTGCGCCCGGTGCTGCTCGACGTAATCGGAGCGCGCGAAGAACTTCACGAGCACGAGGCCCGCAACGAATCCGCCGATGTGAGCCCAGAACGCCACGCCCGAGCTCACCTCGTTCTCGACGGCCGCGAGCTCGGGAAGCCCCATGAGGACCTGGTAGCCGATCCACCAGAGAAGCACGAGATACGCCGGGATCCGGAGCACCTGGATGAAGACGAACCAGATGAAGAGGATGCGCACGCGCACGCGCGGATAGAGCACCAGGTAGCCGCCCAAAACTCCGGAAATGGCGCCCGACGCTCCGACCATGGGCACGGGCGACGCGGGATCGACGAAGACCTGCGCGGCGGCGGCGGCGAGACCCGTGAGCACGTAGAAAACCAGAAACCGCACGCGTCCCATGCTGTCTTCGACGTTGTTGCCGAAGACCCAAAGGAAGACGGCGTTGCCGAGCAGGTGGCTCCAACTCCCGTGAAGGAACATGGAGGTGACCGGCGTCAGCGTGTTGATGGCTTCGCGGTCGACGGAACAGACGAGACCCTCGCCAATCGGCACGCTCGTCCCGACGACGGCTCGCTGCGTGATCTCCCCGGGGACGAGCCCGAGGTTACACACGGTGGTCGCGAGCGTGAGCTCGTCGAAGCCGGCTCCCTGAACGACGAGCCAAACCACGGCGAGCGCCCCGAGCAGGAGGTAGGTGACGACCGGCGTACGGATCGTATGGTTTTCGTCGCCGATGGGGATCATGGGCTGGCGAGCGCCTGCTGTAGCCCGCGGGCCATCTCGAGGTGGAGCTCGAGCCGAGGCCGATACGCTTCGAGCACGTTCCGAAGGCGCGGCTCACCGACGTTCGGCAGGAGCTCCCGTTCGAGAGCGCCGAGGAAGCGCTGGTGGAACGAGATTTGCGCGGCGACGAAGGTGTCGTCGAGGTCGCTCGCACTCGCGTCGCGGAGGTTCATCAGCACCTTACCGGACTCGACCCCGATCTCGGTCGAAAGCGGACTTTCCATGGGGCTCATTCGAAGCTCGACGAAGAGATCCGTTTCTACCTGCTTCGCTCGGGTATGCTCCGCAAGCAGGATCTGAGCGAATTTCTTGACGGCCGCGTCCTTCGTCTTCGGGTACACGAGCTTTGCCTGCTCGATGGCGGCCGAGTGAAAGGCGTCGCTCGCCATCGCGATCTGGCGGTCCGTGAGCTCGCTCTCACGGCCTTCTGCGAGCGGGCGCGCTTCGACGACGCCCGATGCCGGCGCCATGCGCGCGACAGGAGGTTCGGGCGAATGTCGGTCGCCGGCGCATTGCATCAGCGCGACCGAGAAAATGGCGAACGGAAACAGGGCCTTGCCGGGAGACGCCATGATCGCACCTCGTTCTGGGTTGGACGCCCTGAACCGCTGCATTTCGCGTGCCATACGCGCGCGGCAAAATGCCGCTACTCGCTCGCCCCGAGCGATTCGCGCTGCGCGCGCGTCAGGCTTACGAAACGCCCTTCGATCCGGTACGCGCGCCCCGCCTCGTCGGCGTCGACCTTCTGGCACGAGCGCACCTTGATGCGGAGCGTACCGGCATCGAGCACCGCCTCGAGCGGCGAGCCGGGCGGCGACGAATGGGACGACCGGACGACGACGTGCTCGCCGTTCATTTCGAGCACGCGGAGCGTGCCGCCCCGCACGAGCTCGAGCACCTTCACGCGCGTCTCCCGCGGCGCATGGCGACGCGCGCTTCGCGATCGGCGTCGCGCTCGCGGATCACCTGGCGCTTGTCGTGCTTCTTGCGACCGCGCGCCGCCGCCACCTCGATCTTCGCGCGGTTCTTCTTGATGTAACACTTCGTCACGACGAGCGTCATGCCGTCGCGCGTCGTGTAGCCGCGCAGGCGATCGATCTGCTCCTTGTGCAAGAGGAGCTTACGCGGCCGGCGCTCTTCATGACCGAACGCGGCGTGCTTGAGCGGCGGGATGCGCATCCCCTTCACCCAAGCCTCTCCGCGCGAATCGATGTCGACCCACGCGTCGGTGAGGTCCGCCGTGTTCTCGCGTAGCGAGCGCGCTTCACTGCCGATGAGGACGATGCCCGCTTCGTACGAGTCCCCCATCTCGTAGTCGAAAAACGCGCGCCGGTTCTTCGAAACCAGCCGATCACCACCGTCGGCCTTTTTTTTCGAGGAACCCTGGGCCATGCGAGCGCCGAGTCATAGTCGAAGTTGCCTGCCGCGGCATCCGTCGCACGCCTTCTTCCCACCAGGCGCTAGAATCGGCGCCCACCTCGTGCCTCCCGTCCTTTCCGTCCGCGAGCTCTCGCACCGTTTCGGCGCCCGTCCGCTCTTCGAATCCATCAGCTTCACGTTGAGTGAAGGCGAACGAGTGGGCCTCATCGGCCCGAACGGTGCGGGCAAGTCCACGCTCTTGAAGATCGTCGCCGGAGCGCTCGCCGCCGACCGCGGCAACGTCGTCCGGCGGAGCGAGCTCCGCGTGGCGTACGTCGAGCAGGTCCCCGCCCTCGTCGCCGCGACCGCGCGCGAAGCGGTCGCGGCGGGTCTCACGGAACGCGAGCGCGCGAGCGCCGAGGGTGAGGCGCGCGTCGCCGAATGGCTGAACCGGCTCGAGCTCGCTCCGGAAACGCGCGTCGAAAAGCTCTCGGGCGGCTGGCAGAAGCGCGTCGCGTTCGGCCGCGCGCTCGTCGGCGAGCCCGAGCTCTTGCTGCTCGACGAGCCGACGAACCACCTGGACGTCGAGGGCATCTTGTGGCTCGAACGCCTGCTCGCGAACGCGCCCTTCGCGACGCTCACCGTGACGCACGATCGCGCGTTCCTGCAACGCGTCTCGACGCGCATTCTCGAGCTCAGCCCCAGAAACGCGGGCGGACTGCTCGACGTCGCCGGCGATTACGCGGCGTTCCTCGAGCACAAGGAGCAGGCGCTGCTCGCTCAGGAAAAGCGCGAAGAAAAGCTCCGCAACACCTTGCGCCGGGAAACGGAATGGCTACGGCGCGGCGCCGCCGCTCGCTCGACCAAGCAGCGCGCACGCATCCAACGAGCCGGAACGCTTGCCGGCGAGGTCGGCGAGCTCGCCGAGCGCAATCGTTCCGGCCTGGCGAACCTCGACTTTCAGTCCTCCGAAATGAACGACAATCGGCGCCGGCGTCTGTTCGAAGCGCGCGAGCTCGGAAAGACGCTCGGAGACCGCACGCTCTTCGAA
>DASUTR010000167.1:0-6416 GCA_036374535.1 Polyangiaceae bacterium | reverse complement strand
CAAAAAGCCACGAACGAACACCTCGCCGGGGAGCTCGCCGAAACGATCGGCCTCGATGCGCTCCACGCTTGCGATCGGAACGCGCGTCGATCGTGACACCTCCTCCACGCTCATGCCCTTTTCGAGGCGCAGCCTTTGGAGGTATTGACCGACCGAGGTCATTGGGGCACCGAGCCTACTTGAGTTTGGCCAGCATGGATCGGCATTCTTTTCCGGCGGACGTCGTCTCACTGAGCTTCAAGCAGCGGCCCAGATCCGCCCGGGCTGAATCGATGTCTCCAGCACGGACGGTGACGCGCGCTCGGCCTGCCCAGGCCTCTTGGAGCGAGTTACAGCCCGGAGCCTCGGTTTCCAGGGCTCGCGTGTAGGCCGTCACGGCGGCCCCGAGCTCGCCTTTTCGTTCGTGAGCGAGTCCCAGCCGATAATTTCCCACGCAAAATTGCGGCTGTGCGGCGATGCTCCGGCGCAAAGCATCGATCGCGGGGTCGAGCATGCCGAGCTCGAGGTACGCCCAACCGAGGTTTCCCCAGGCATTTTCCGGGGTCTGATACAGGATGTCTTCGGTGAGGGGCTTCAAAACGTCGACGGCGGCTGCGGGTTTTTTCGCGTGGATGAGAACCACGGCGAGCGTGTTTTTCGCCTCCCGATAGTCGGGTTTCAGCGCGATCGCGCGGCGCGCGTGCCGTTCGGCTTCGGGGAGCCGGCACTCGTCTCTGCTCTGACTGCAGAAGTCGAGGTAGAGCAGAGCGACCAGGTGGCACGCTTCGGCGTTCTCGTCGTCGAGGTCGACGGCTTTGAGGGCGTGCTCGAGCGCTTCGCGCGTTTGGCCTCGCCGGAGCCAGAGGTCGCGGGCGATGTCGTATTCGCTCTCACTCTGCCGCGTCGCGTCCTGAGCTTGGGGCCCACCCGCGTTACTCGAGCATGCGGCGAGCGCGAACAAGAGCAGAACGGAGAGCTTCGAGGCGAAGAACGCGCTCATCGCGCGACCTGGCCTCGGTCACGCTCGGGGCTTCCGCGCAGCTGGTCCTTGATGCTGAGGAGCGAGTAGAGCTCGCGGAGCGTCTCGAGACTCGAAAGCTCGACCCGCTCGTCCTGAATCCGGACGTAGCCCGTTTCCCGAAGCTGGCTCACGACGCGCTTGACCACTTCGACGTCGAGGCCGACCTGTGCGCTGAGCTCGAGCGGCGAGATGTGCAGCGTCACCTGGGCTCCGGGTTGCTCGGCATTCGCGAGGTCCCGCTGCGCGAGCTTCATGAGGGCTACGACCACCTTCGACTGGTGATCACGCACCATCAAGATCTCGATTTGATCTTCGGCGTCGCGCAACCTTCGCACGACTTGTTCGATGACGCGCAGCCCGACGTCCGGATTCGTCTGAGCGACTTGGTGGAACGTCGCGTGATCGAAGGCGAGCGCGAGGGATTCGTCGAGCGCGACGGCGGTGCTCTGCCGCTGCGAGCCTTGCAAGAGCGCGAGCTCGCCGAACAAGTCGCCCGGTCGCACGACCCGCAGGCTTCGCTCGATGGCGCCGACTTGCTTGAACAGGCGAATCCTTCCGCTCTGGAGCAGGAAGACGACGTCCGACGGGTCCCCCTCGCGGAAGACCACCGTGCCCGGCGCAAACCGCCGCCCGTAGCGCGCGAGCAGGCGATCGTCCGACGCCGGTCCTTCTTCCATCGCGCCGGATGCTAGTGCCGGGGGCGAGGCGGGACAAGGCGCTCGCGCGCTCTTCGGCGCGGCGCTAGCGGCAGATACGCGCCATGAGCTCGAGATCGGCGAGCGCCGCCTGGGGCGTGAAGCGGAGCTTCTCGCGACCCGTGGCCGCCGCCGCGAAGTGCATGAACTCGTGGTAGAAGCCGTTCTCGCGCGACCTGTACACGACGGGCTTCCGATCGTGGACGAGGAGCACCGAGTGGTCGTAGTAGACTTCCAGGTTCGCGCGCGTACCGTGCACGCGGAGCATCGGCAGTTCCTTCGTCGTGCGCGCGGAGAAGCAGGACGTGAACACGCCGAGAGCGCCATTTTCGAGCGAAAAGGCCGCTACGGCCGTGTCGATGGGAGGAAGCCTCGGGTCCTGGAGCGCCGTGAGATTCTCGAGCTCGCGTGGGGCGCCGAACGTTTCGCGCAAAATGTTGGCGACGTGCACGCCGGCGTCGCCGACGAACCCGCCGAGGTGCTTCGGTCGCTTGCGCCACGGCGTTTTCGCGTACTTGTTGTCCGGCGTCGTGAGCGTCAGCCGGCTCGCTTCGACGAGCCGAACCTCGCCGAGAGCGCCGTCCTTCACCCAGCCGCGAGCCTTCTCGATGTGCGGCGTGAAGAAGTAGTTTTCGCCGACGAGGAACACGCGATCGAACTTCTTCGCCTCCCGCACCAGGCGGCGCCCTTCCTCGACGCTCGCCGCCAGCGGCTTTTCGCACAACACGTGCTTGCCCGCGCGGAGCGCCTTCAGCACCCACTCTGCGTTCGACGCGATCGGCAGGGAGAGCAGCACGGCCTCCACCTCCGGATCGCCGAGCAAAGCGTCGCCCGTCGCGTGCACGCGTGGAATGCCGGCGCGCTTCGCGAACGCGACCGCTTTCGAGCGCCGGCGGTTCGCGCAGGCGACGAAATCGATGCGCGCTCGGAGCTTCGCGAAATGCGGAAAATAAAGGTCGTTCGCCGCGATGCCCGTGCCGATGATGCCGAGGCGGAGCTTTCTCATCGTTCGTTCGCGAGAGGGGAAGGGGGGAGCTCCGGCAGCGTTGCGCCCGGTCCGCGCACGTAGATCGGATCGGCCGGCGAGCGTTCGGGGGCGCGGCCCGCGGCGAGCGTGACGAGCGAACGCGCGTGCGGCAGGTCGAATCCCGAGCCCACCGCGACGTCGAACTCGCCGCCGAGCAGCCCGGCACCTTCGCCGACGAGGAGCGCCCCGCGCAACGCGTCGATGGAGGCGCAACGCGCCCGCGCGGCGTCGGGCGTGAGAGCAGAGGGCGCGACGAGCTCGTCGCCGCCGGCCGCGTACGCGGCGACGAACAGCTCGCCCCGTCCGGCGTCGAGCACGGCGATGCGCGGCCGGTCGCCCTCCGGAGAAAGCGCGAGCGCCTCGAGCGAACCGATTCCGACGAGCGGCACGCCGATGCCGAGCGCGATGCCCTCGCCGAGCGCGATGCCGACGCGCAGCCCCGTGAACGAGCCCGGTCCGGTCCCCACGGCGACGCGGTCGAGCGACCGCTTGTCGACGCCCGACTCCGCGAAGAGCCGCGTGACGAGGGGGAAGAGCTGCTCGGCGTGGGCGTTCGGCTTTTCGTGCTCGAGCGCGAGGACGACGCGCCCCCCGTCGAACAGAGCGACCGAGCCGCGCCGGGTCGAGGTTTCGATGCCGAGAATGCGCATGGCGGGGGTCGTCTAACATGAACTCCGGCGTTTCGGCTTTTCGGGCTATGCTCGGCGGCGCGGTGACAGCGCAGATCCTCCCGCGCTTCGATTTTCGCGCCGATTTCGCGGTCGCCCGGGACAAGGGCTCACGGCGCTCGTCGTACGAAGACGCCGCTCTCCTTGCGTCCGAGATCGGCGTGTTCGCGGTCGCGGACGGCATGGGGGGCCACCAGGCGGGCGAGGTCGCCGCGAAGCTCGCCATCGACAGCGTCCGGCGCACGCTCGCCGGCCGGGACGCCCAGCGCGTCATCGAGACCTACGTCGCGCGTCCCGATCTCGATTCGCGGCGCGCCGTGTTCGCCGCCCTGCGCCGCGCGTTCGAAGAGGCGAACCGCGAGGTGCGCGCCGACGCCGCGAAAGAGTCGGCGCACGGCGGCATGGGCACGACGCTCGATCTCGTCTGGCTCGCGCGCGATCACGCGTTCGTCGCGCACGCGGGAGACGGCCGCGTCTACCTCGCGCGCGCGCGCGCCATGCTGCTTCTCACGCAAGATCATTCCACGTCCGCCAACCTCCGCCTCACGCCCGGCGGCTCGAGCCCGCGCGGCTCGGGACTCACGAACGCCATCGGCTTGAGCGACGCGCTCACCGTCGATACGTTGTTCGTCGACGTGGGGCGCGGGGATCGCTTGCTCGTCTGCAGCGACGGCGTTCACGGCCAGGTCGACGGCGAAGCGGAGCTCGCCGAACTGTTGCGCTCCGGCGCGCCCGAGCACAGCTCGCGCGCGCTCGTCGGGCGGGCTGGCGAGCAAGGACGCGACAACGCCACGGCGATCGTCATCGAGGTCGGTGAGCGTTTCGTCCGCCGCACCGATCGCGATCGCGGTCTCGCCGCGGCGGATCTCGAGCGCGCCCGGCAGAGCCCGCTGCTCGTCGACCTCCCGCAGGCGTTCACGTTGAACGCGCTGTCGGCCGCCGTCGAGGTCGAGGTCGCCGCCGGTGATCCGGTGCCGCGGCTCGTCACGAACGATCTCGTCTCGTACATCGTGCTCGACGGCGTCGTGCGCTACCCGAGCGATGGGCGCACCGTCGGCGCCGGAGCGCTGATCTTTCCCGAGTCGCTCGCAGGAGTCGCGGGGCAGGAAGAGCTTCCCGTCGCGGAGCAGACGGCGCGCCTCCTGCGTGTGCGGGCCGACGACTTTGCCGAAATCTGCGCCGATGCCCGCCTCGCTGCCGAGCTCTACAAGCGACTCGCCGCGCACATCGCGCGGCTCGGCTCGCGGCGCTGAACGCCGAGCGCCGGGCCGTGCCCCTCGAGCTCACTCGCCGAGGGCGGCGCGCGCCTCGGCGTCGAGCTCGTTCCAGCCGACGGTGAACGACGCGTTCATCCAGCCGAATCCCTCGTCGGCGATGTACGAAAACGTCGTGTTCACGTTGCCGTACTCCGCGAACACTCGATGGCTTCGTTCCTTCACGTCGAACTTCTCCGGGACGGTTCCGTGGTACTCGGCCGCGTTCTTCACGATCGTCCCGAGCCAGCGGTAGGCGAGCCGTTCGGCGTCGGCGGGAAAGCCGTGCCGGCGGAGGCCCGCCCACGCGAGCATCTGATGCGGAGCCCAGCCGCTCGGCGCCTCCCATTGCCGCGCCGGCAGGGTCGCCTGCGAGGGAACGCCGGCGAGCGACTTTGTCAGCGGCGAGACGCTGACTCGAGCGAGCGAGCTCGGTGCCGTCCCGTAGAGCCCGCCCGGCGCTTCGAGCTCGCGCAGCGCTTTCGACTTCAATCGAAACGCCATCTCGGGCGTGACGAGCGAATGCCCGCAAACGTTCGGTCCCGAAGCCCAGAGCGGGTAGAGCGCGGTCGCGGCGAGGTAATACGAGTGCCGCCCGCGCCGCGTGTCGTAGTCGAAGAACAAGCCCGAGCCTTCGTCCCAGAGGTGGCGCTTCACGAGGCGGGCGCGCGCTTCGGCGCGACCGCAGAAGCCCGTCGTCGTTTCGGCGCCGAGCTTTCCGCCGAATACCTCGTGAACGAGCGTCGCGAGATCCGTCTCGGTCTTGAACAACAGCGCGTTCAGGTCGACCGTCGCGAAATCCGTGCAGCGTTCCTCGCCGTTTACCTGGAAGCGATACGTGGTGTCGTGGCCGGATTCGCGCATGCAAGCGTCGTTCCGAAAAAATTCGTCGATGAGCGGATCGGCCAGCGTTCCCTTCCGGTAGCGGTCGGCGAGGGTCGCAACGCAGCTCTGGAATCGCGAGCGATCACTCGCGTTCTTCGGCCCCGCGCAGTGCCCGTGCGCGACGGCGTGCTCCGTGTAGAAGGCCTCGAAATGCCCGGGCTCGACCTCCGGCGGCTCCCCGGCGCTCTCGCCGCCGTACCGTGCGAGACACACGTCGCCGTCGCAAACGTGTCCGCGACGTGGCGGCCTCGTCCAAACGTTCCGGTACTCGGCGATTGCCGCGGTGAGCACCTCCCCGAGCCAGCGCCGGTTCTCGTCGGTCGGGGGCAGGCGACTCCAAACCTCGCGGATACTCGACGTGAAGAACGGCGGCTGCGACCGCGTGAGGTAGTAGGTGCGATTCGCGTTCAGGATCTTGCCGTAGTGGGTGATCTCGTACGCCTGGTTCTCGACCATCGAGCGCGCGAGCTCGACGCGTGCCGGGCTTTGCACGAGCCCCCAGACGATGAAGAAGCTGTCCCAACCGTAGAGCTCGTTGAACCTGCCGCCCGGCACCACGAACGGCCGCCCGACGCCCGCCTCGTCGAGCGCGAGCGTGAGCAGGCCGTGACGTTTCGTTCGCGTGAGCTCGCGCAGCCACGCGCCGGTCACCTTGCCCGGTAGCGCCGCGACCGACAGCTTGCCCGGAATGCCGGCGTTCCTGAACGCATCGCCCGCCCGCGCATCGGTCGACGGGTAGTAGACGAAGAGCTCGCGCTCGGGCTCCGGGGCCGCAGGCGGAGGCGATTTACCGGCACACCGTGCGACGCGCGCGCCGCAGAGGTCGGCGTCGGGGGCGCTCGCTCCGCCGAGCTTCGTATCCACGGCCGCCCGCAGAAGGTGCTCGGG
>DASUTR010000166.1:0-3221 GCA_036374535.1 Polyangiaceae bacterium | reverse complement strand
GCTCGCCGTGCCTCCCTGACCACTCCCCGACCCGGCCTCCGCCCCGACTCCGCCCGTCGAGCCCGGAGTATCCGGTTGCGGCTCGGAACAGGCGACGACGACGGCGGCGAATCCGAGAACGGCACCGGCGAACGATCGATGAGTCATTTCTGGGCTCCCGCGTTTCAGGGTAACTCTGTCTTGAAACGTGACCACCTCGATGCGCTCACAATTCGGCGTGGGCCACAACTCGAGCGGAAAACTCCAGCGCTATTGCCCCGGCGGCCCGACGAGGAACGTGCCGGCGTGCAACGTCCGCCCGTTTACGAGCACGTCCACCGCGTGAGCTCCGGGCCGCGGCACCCGCGTCGTGTGAACGGCGAGCGAGACGTTCGCGTCGAGCCGGCATCGCCCGCGGGCCGGTAGCGTGATGCGTTTCAGCTTGAAGACCTTGGGCGCCGATCCGCCGTTCGCTTTGACGAAGTGCACGGCGAGGTCGACGAGGAGCGCCTGAGACTCGCGCGACCGGCTCCGAAGCTCGAACGAGACCGTCACGCGGCCGCCGATCGCGACGCGCTTCGGCTCGAAGCGAATGGCTTCGAGCGCGACGGCGGGTTTCCCGCCGAAGCCGAGGAGCCGGAGCGCGCCGGCGTCACCCCGCTTCACCGCACCGCGCAGCGCATGTTCGACGAGCGCGCGGCGTTCTTCGGTCGGAGCTCGGAGCCAGCTCGCGCAGGTGCGAACCACGAGCTCCGGAATGAGCCTCGCGAAGTCGTTCAGATTGTTCGCGACGCTGCGTCGAACCATCGGCGACGAATCGTCCTTGAGCCGCGCGAGCAGCGCGAGGACGCGCTCCGGATGAGCGTCGAGCCAAGCGACGCGCGCCGCCCACGGAAGGCGCGGCCGCGTGCACTCCGAAACGAGGCGGCGTACGTGCGGATTCGCGTCGTTCGCCCAGCGTTCGAGGGTTCGAAAGGTCCGTTCGGGATCGAGCGCGAGATAGGCGCGCATACTCGACTCCGCGCTCATGCGCTTCGTGAGCTCGTACTGGGCTTTCAGCGATGCGTCGAAATGCTCGAGCCCGCGCTCCGCGACGAACGAGAGATGCGGCAGGTAATAGAAGGGCGCCATGCCGGCACCGATGATTTCGTCGCCCGAGAGCTCGGGACCGAGCGAACGAAGAAGCACCCGAAGCGCCTCGGGATAGGGCCCCGGAAGGTGCGTCGCGAGAGCGCGACCGATGTGCCGCGCGCGCTCGACGAGCTCGAGGGATTCGAGTCCGGCGGAGGCGTCCTTGACGAATCGACGCTCGGAGAACCGCGGGTCCACCCGAGCGAGGTCTCGGCCGAGCCGCTCGACGAGCGGCCGCGAGAAGAACGTCTTCAGCGTGAACGATTTCGCTTTTGCCATCGGGCGTTCTCGAACGGGTCGTAGCGCGGGTTTCCTGACAGGGGCTGTCAGGATTCAGCGGAGCAGGCATCGCGTCACCGGTCCCCGGACAGCGTCAGCGAAAAAGCTCCTCGACGAACGGCGTCGCCGGCCTCGCGCGGAGCTCGTCCCAAGCGCCCACTTGGCTCACGTGGCCACGCTCGAGCACGACCACTCGGTGACCGAGCTCCACGGCGTCTTTCGGGTCGTGAGTGACGACCACGGTGGGCAGGCCGAGCCGTGCGAGGTACGAGCGCAGGAACGCTCGTACTTCGCGTCGCGCGCCGACGTCGAGCGCGGCCAGGGGCTCGTCGAGCAGGAGCGCGCGAGGTTCGGCGGCAAGCGCGCGCGCCAGGGCAAGGCGCTGCTTCTCGCCTCCCGAAAGGGTCGAAACGTCGCGCTCGGCGAACGAGCGCATCTCGAGCTCTTCGAGGAGCGCCGAGGCTCGCTCGCGCGCCGCGCGACGGCTCTGACGACCGAGGCGGCTGTGCAAGACGAACTCGACGTTCTCGACGACGCTGAGGTGCGGAAAGAGCGCGTAGTCTTGGGGTACGTAGCCGAGCGCGCGAGCCTCGAGAGGTACGTCCACCCCGGCGGCGGAGTCGAAGAGCACGCGGTCATCGAGGGCAACGCGGCCCGACGACGGGGCGAGCGCTCCCAAGATCATGAGGAGGAGGCTCGTCTTGCCGGCACCGTTCGGCCCGACGACGACGAGCGCGCCGCCCGCCGTGTCGAGCTCGACCTCGATGCTCAGCGTTCCCACACGCCCGGAAACGCTCGCGGTGAGCACGTTAGGTCGGCGCTCCCCTGGAGGCCGCGGGCGCCGCGCCGTCGACGCTCGCACGCACGGCCACGAGCAGCACGAACGCGACCGCAACGAGCACGAGCGACAACGCCTGAGCAGCGCGCACGTCCGACTCGAGCGCCGTGTAGATGGCGAGCGGCAAGGTTTGCGTCTTTCCGGTGAGATTGCCCGCGAACATCAAGGTCGCTCCGAACTCGCCGAGCGCCCGAGCAAAGCTCATGGCCGCTCCGGACACGAGACCGGCAGCGGACAGCGGCAGGCCGAGACGGAAAAACAACCGCAGCGGCGAGGCCCCGAAGCTTCTGGCCACGAGCACGAGGTTTTCGTCGATGCGACGGAACGCGCTCGTCGCTGCTTGCACGAAGAACGGCGCCGACACGAACACTTGCGCGATGACGACGGCAGCCGACGTGAAAGCCACGGAAAAGTCGCCGGGGTAAAGGACGGTCCCGACGAGCCCGCGCCGCCCGAACGAAAGGAGCAGAGCGAGCCCGGCGACCGCCGGCGGAATCACGACGGGCAGCTGAACGGCGGTCTCGATCGCACGCGCGACGCGCCCCCGCCGGCGCGCGAGGAGCCACGCGAGCGGCGTGCCGAACACGACGACGATCGCGAGACTCACGGTCGTCGTGACGATACTCAGCCGGAGCGCCGGCCAGACCAGCGGATGCGCGAGTCCAGCGACGAAGTCCCGAAACGAGCTCGTCGCGACGAGCCCCAAGAAGGGCAGCGACAAGAACACGAGCAGCGTGAAGGCGAGCCCGTACAAGAGCCCATCTCCTCGGGCGGCTCCGCCGTTCCCGTGCTCTCGGTAAGCGCTCACCGACTCGTCCCGGGCGGCGGTGAAAACCCGGCGTCCGCGAGCGCCTTCTGGCCCGAGGCGGAGACCACGAGCTCGACCCAGGCTCGCGCGAGCTCCGGATGCGGCGCCCCCTCGAGCGTAGCGATGGGATATTCGGCGATCACGTTGAGCTCGGGCGGGATGGTGACGGCGGCGACGCCGTCCTCG
>DASUTR010000165.1:0-3505 GCA_036374535.1 Polyangiaceae bacterium | reverse complement strand
AGCCTCCCAGTCCTTTGGAAGGCGGGTTCGAACGAGGCCCCGGAAGCTCTCGCCGTCGGGACATTCCGGCGGCGCTCGGTACTCGAGACGCAGCTTCTCGCGCGTCGCGGGAGTGAGCACGGCGTCTTCTGCCGTCGCTCGAGCAGCGATACCGAACACGAACGCCGCGGCGACCGCGGCGCGCCGGACTGATAGCGATGGAAAACGACGCACCGGGTTCGCCGAAAGCTTACTCCCGACCCGGGCACGGGCGTACGGGACACGGCCGCGGAATGCAACACCGTTCTAACGGACGACCTCACGATCGAGCAGCCGCCCCTGGATGGCTTCGGCCACGTATGGCGCGCGCACGCTCTCGTCGTCCTCGAGATCGGCGATGGTCCTGGCGACGCGGAGTACTTTCGTGAACGCTCGCGCGGAGAGTCCGAGCCGTTCTACGGCGGCTTCGATGAGTCGCAATCCCTCCCGATCGAGCGCCGCGACGCGCTCGAGCTCGCTGTTCGTGAGCGCGGCGTTCAGGCACGTCGAAAGGGCGAGCTCTCTCGCGCGGGCGCGCTGGAGCTCCCGCGCCTTCGCGACGCGCGCGCGCACGGCGGCGGACGGTTCCCCGCGCCCGGAGCGCGTGAGCGCGGCGACTTCGACCGGGGGCACCGACACGTGAATGTCGAGCCGATCGAGCAGGGGGCCGCTCAAGCGCGAGCGATAGCGCTTGCGCGCTTCGTCCGAGCAGGCGCAGCGGCGCCGCGGGTGACCGAAGTAGCCGCAGGGGCAAGGGTTGACGGCGCCGACGACGAGCGGGCGCGCGGGAAACCAGGCGCGCGCACGCGAGCGGGCGATGCACACCTTACCGTCTTCGAGCGGCTGCCGGAGCGCTTCGAGCGCGCTTCGACGAAACTCGGCGAGCTCGTCGAGGAACAGGACGCCGTGATGCGCCAGGCTGACCTCGCCGGGTCGCGGTAGCTCGCCGCCGCCGACGAGGCCGGCCTCGCTCACCGAGTGATGCGGGGCCCGGAACGGCCGTTCGGTCACGATGCCCTGTTCCGGCGGGAGCAACCCCGCGACGCTGTGGATCGCCGTCGCTTCGACGGCTTCGTCGAACGCGAGCGGAGGAAGCACGCTCGGCAACAGGCGCGCGAGCAGCGTCTTGCCGCTGCCCGGGGGGCCGATGAAGAGCACGTTGTGTGCGCCAGCGGCCGCGAGCTCGAGAGCGCGGCGGGCACCCGACTGCCCGCGCACGTCGGCGAGATCCCCGTTCAGGGCGGCGAAGCGCGGAGAAAACGGCGTCGTCACGGCGCGCGGGAGGCTCGCGCGCCCCGCGAGAAACGCGACCGCTTCGTCGAGGCTCGGCGCGAGCCGCACGTCGAGGCCCTGGACGATGCCCGCTTCGACGCCGTTCGCGCGCGGCACGACGGCCGCGGCGAGCCCGCGCTGCTTGGCCCCTTCGAGCTGGGGCAAGAGCCCACGCACGGGACGCAGCGTGCCGTCGAGCCCGAGCTCGCCGGCGACGAGCACGCCCTGCAGCGCCGCGGGTGGGAGCTCGCCGAGCGCCGCGAGGATGCCGAGCGCGATGGCGAGATCGAGCGTCGCGCCCGCCTTCCTGAGGTCCGCGGGCGCAAGGTTCACCGTGACGGCGTACTCGTCGAGCAACACTCCGAGCCGTGCGAGCGCGCTCGCGACGCGGACGCGCGCTTCACGCACCGCCGCTTCGGCAAGGCCCACCATCTGGAAGAACGCGGGGCCCCGAGAAGAACACACTTCGACCTGGATGGCTCGCGGCTCGAGCCCGACGACCATGCTCGCTTCGACGGCGGCGAGGCCGAGCGGGCTACCCTGGATGACGGCGGCGGAAGAGTCGTTCGGTGGCACGGCGGAGCGTCGTTGCAGTGCGCGTGCCAGGCGCTCGGCGGCGCGCTCGGTGCGGCTGCGTCGCTGGTCGCCGCCGGTTCGCCCGGTGGCCGCCGGCCGTGCTCATCGTTTCGGCGCCGCACCCGAAGCGCGCCCCGCGGCCGTCGCGCGCCCTTCGAGGATCGCGCCCTCGGCCGTGGCGGCGAAGACGAACGCCGTGTCGGCGAAGATACTCACGAAGGGAGCGCGCCATTCACTGCTCGACCAGAGCCGTTGCCAGCCCGCGTCCGGACCCGCCTCCATCCAGAGCTCGCCGGCGCCCGCTGCCCACGCGCGCCCGAGCACGTCGATGGTCGTACTCGCGAGATCGACGGAAGCGGGAAGGTAGCCGACCTTGGCCTCGCCGCGCTCGCGACGCAGGACGGCGCCGTGGCTTCCGACGAGGATCGAAAGGTCGCGCTCGCTCCTGCTCGCGGCGGAGAGCCACGCACGCGTTTCGGCGCGGGACAGCTCCTCGAGCTCCCAGCGGAGCGGTGCGTACACTCCGGCGAATCCACGTCCATCCGTGCCGCGGCCGCCGACGAGCCAATGCTTCTCGTCGAGCCGCGCGAGCGCCGTGAGGCTCGCGGCAGCGGGCACGGGGAGCGGTTTCAGCCAGCGCCCGCCGGTGATGCAGCAGAGGAGCGGCGGCGAGCCCGGACGCGTGGCGATGGCGCACGCAAGATCCGCGAGGTCGCCGCAGGCAGCGCCCAGCGTGAGCGACGGGTCGTCGCCCCGCAGAAGGCGCGTGACGCCGACCCGCGAGTACTCGGCGATGACGGCGCCGTCGCCGCCGACGAGCCAGCGCCCGGTCCCCGCCGAGCTCACGAAGCGCACGGGCCGGATGCCGCCGAGCGATTGGTGCGGCACCTCGCTCCAGCGCGTGCCGTCGAAGTACACGAGTCCATCGGTGGTCGTGGCGAGACAGTGGCCGTCCGAGTCCCACCCGAGCTGCACGAGGATGATGCGCTCTTCGGCGGGGTGACGAACCGAAAAGGTCCAGGCAGGGAGTGACGCCGCCTGGGCCGCTGCGGGCGGGACGACCGTGCGCCGCGTCGGCGGGCAGCTCGTGAGCCAGGGCTTGAAGCTCGCCGCGAAGGCTTTCGGCGTCTTCGGCCGGAGCGCGGGATCGTTGGCCGTTGCGAGCGCGACGGCGCGGTCGAGCGCCGAGCAGATCTCCTCGTCGGCGCGAATTTCCGGGGCGAGCCCGGCTGCCTCGCGAATCGAGCGCCGTTCGCGGTTCTTCACGAGCACCATGCCCATGAAGTTCGGCGCCCGAAACAGGTCCTCCCCCGTGAGCGCGAAGTAGAGCAGCGCGCCCAGGCTGAAAATATCGGCCCCGAACTCGGTCTTGGCGTCCTCGTCGCCGACCTGCTCGGGCGCGATGTAGCCCGGTGTTCCGATGGTGCCCGCGCCGAACGTCGCGTTCATGCCGAGCGGCCGCGCGATGCCGAAGTCCGAGATCTTGAACATCTCGGAGCTCCCGCTGCCGCAACAGAGCATAGGGCGGGTCGGTGAGCGCGAAGTCGGCGCTCTCCGGTTCCATCGCCGCCATGATGGCGCGGCAGTCGCCGAGGAGGATGGTCATGATCCCCTCCCGATCAGTTCTTCGAGCCGGGCC
>DASUTR010000164.1:0-7486 GCA_036374535.1 Polyangiaceae bacterium | reverse complement strand
CGACGAATTCAATCTTCTGACCCATTGCTCTCTGCTCCTTCCAGGGCATGAGCAAGCGTCGACGACCTCGACCCTAGTGACCATACATCTGTCCACGATGTCTTGGCACTCAGGTGTCAGCGATGTCCTGGCACTGCACCCCTCCGTCCCCAGTCCCTCCGTCCCCAGTCCCTCCGTCCTTCTCCCTTTTTCCCAATCCGAAAATCCCCCCAACTCCGCCCGCCTCGGACCTTTAGGCTACTCTCACTCCCAGAATGCCCGACGATCGCGTCCCGAGCGCCGTGACGCCCTTCGTTTCAGAAGCGTACCTGCATCAGCTCCTACAAAAAGCGGTGGCCGCGGGAGCAAGCGACGTCCACCTGAAAGTAGGCCAGCCGCCAGGCGCGCGCGTGGGAGGCAGCCTCGTCTTCTTCCGCGTCGACAAACTCCGCCCCGCCGACACCGAAGCCGCAGCGCGACACATCGCGCGCCGCTACCGCAAGCATCTCGACATCGACGAGCTCCTCGAGCACGACATGCCGTACGACCTCTACGGCATCGGGCGCTTTCGCGTGAATCTCTACCGGCAGCGCGGCTCGCTCGCGATCGTCATGCGCATCATTCCTCCGCGCGTCCCGAAGCTCGCGGAGCTCCGGACGCCGCCGGCGTGCGAGACGCTCGCCGGCAAAGATCGCGGGCTCGTCCTGTGCGTCGGGGCGGCGGGGAACGGCAAATCCACGACGCTCGCCGCGATGATCGATCACATGAACCACACGACGCACCGGCACGTCGTGACCATCGAAGATCCCATCGAGTACTTGCACGAAGACGACCTCTGCTCGATCAGCCAGCGCGAGATCGGCTCCGACACGCAGAGCTTCGCGAGCGCGCTCCGCGCGGCGTTGCGCCAAGATCCCGACGTGATTCAGGTGGGTGAGATCCGCGATCCCGAGACGATGGACATTGCGCTCAAGGCGGCGGAGACGGGACACCTCGTGCTCTCGACGTTGCACACGCCGGACGTCGCGCGCACCATCAACCGCGTGCTCGCGCTTTCCTCGGGCGATCCGAACGAGCTTCGCGAGCGGCTCGCCGGCGCGCTCCAAGGCGTGGTCGCGCAGCGCTTGCTGCCGCACGCGAGCGGGCAGGGCAGGGTGCTCGCCGCCGAGGTCCTCGTTGCGACGGGCTCGGTACGCGAGACCATCCGCCGTCCCGACGGCAACCCGCCGCTGAAGGAGCTGATGGAGCAGGGAAGCTCCCTCTACGGCATGCAAACCTTCGAGATGCACGTGAAGGAGCTCATGCAACAGGGGCTCGTGGATCGTGAGGCGGGGCGAGCCGCAATCGGATTTTAGAGGTTTTGGGCAAAACTGATGCTAAAAGGCCGGCAAATGCCCGACGGCTCCGTACGGCCCCGCTACGACTGGAAGCTCCCCGAAGTTCGCGCGATCCACGACGCGCCGCTGTTCGAGCTCGTCGATCGCGCTCGCGCCGTGCACCTTCAGTTCCACCCGAAGAGCGAAGTGCAGCTCTGCACCCTCCTCAGCGTGAAGACGGGCGGGTGCGCGGAAGATTGCGCGTATTGTCCGCAGTCGAGTCACTACGAAACCGGCGTGAAGGGCGAGGCGCTCTTGCCGCTCGACGACGTGATTCAGGCGGCGCGCGCCGCGAAGGAGCGCGGAGCGACGCGCTTCTGCATGGGCGCAGCCTGGCGCGAGCCGAAAGACGGACCGATCTTCGACCGGGTTCTCGAGATGGTGCGCGGCGTCAAGGACATGGGGCTCGAAGCGTGTCTCACCGCCGGCATGTTGAGCGATTCGCAAGCCGTGCGGCTCAAAGACGCGGGGCTCGACGCGTACAACCACAATCTCGACACGTCGCGCCAGCATTACAAATCGATCATCACGACGCGTGTGTTCGACGATCGTCTCGCTACGCTCCGCCGCGTGCGCGAGGCAGGCATCACCGTGTGTTCGGGCGGGATCATCGGCATGGGCGAGAGCATCGACGATCGCTGCGCGATGCTCGTCGAGCTCGCGAGCCTCGAGCCGCACCCGGAAAGCGTGCCCGTGAACGCGCTCGTGCGCATTCCGGGGACCCCGCTCGAGTCGCTGCCGCCGGTCGAGCCGCTCGAGCTCGTGCGCATGGTCGCGACGGCACGCATTCTCATGCCGAAGACACGCGTGCGCCTGAGCGCCGGACGTACGGAGCTCGGCAAGGAAGCGCAGCTTCTCTGCCTCTACGCGGGCGCGAACAGCATCTTCTACGGCGAGAAGCTGCTCACGACCGGAAACCCCGAAGAAGACGCGGATCTCGAGCTGATGCGCACGGCCGGGCTCACGGCCGAGGCGCCCGGCGCCGTCTGAGCACGAGGCCGAGTACGGCGAGCGCGAGGAGCGCGGAGGAGGACGACGGCGTCCCGCGGGGGTCGAAGCGGCAGCCGCCGTTCCCGGCGAGCGGCGCATCGTCCTCGCACTCGGCCGAGAAGCCGTGACGGGGCTTGCAGCTTCCGCGCGCGGGCCCGGGCGGGAAAACGTCGCAGATGCCGGTGATGTCGTCGTCGGTCAGCGTGCGAAGGTCGATCGACCCTTCCGAATAGCCGGTGCCGCGCATCACGGCGGTGGAGCGCTCCGAGTGCGAGAGGCCGAGCACGTGGCCGATCTCGTGCGTGGCGACGGACTGGAAATCGGAGATGATTTCGAGTGGTTCGTCGGTCGTCGTGAACGTGCTCTGGTGGGAGTTGAACTCGACGTCCGCGTCGTAGATTTCGCCCGTTTCGACGCTGTACGTGATCGTGGTGAGCGCGAGCGCGTGACCGCCGAGGTTGTCGTAAGGCCAGTCGTTGTCGCGGAACAAGAAGACGTTCGCGTTCGGGGCGCGCTGGTTGTACTCGATGCGCTCGCAGGCGATTTCGCCCCGATCCTCGCTGATGAAGCTCGGCGTTTCGCCGCCGCCGCAGTCGGCCGCGGCCCAGGTGTCGAAGCCGACTTGGACGATCGCGCGCGCGGTGTCGAAATCGATGCCGGAGCTCGCCGAGCCGTCGCGCTGCACGCCGAAGCTGATGCAGTCGCTCGAGCGCCAGAGGGGCGTGCCCTGGATGAAGCAACCCTGGGCGTTGCGCACGCACTCGGTCGGCTCCGCGCCATCCCAGGCGTCTCCGTACGACGGGTCGGTGTCGCAAGCCTTCGTGCGGCAATACGCCTGGGCGGGCTGACTCGCGACGAACGCGGCCGCCGCGAGTCCGAGGGACGAGAGAAACCGGAAGAATCTCGGCATCATCGGCTCCTAGGCGCGCCTTTCGCGGCGCTGGCGTCGGGCAAACAGCGCTGCGCCGGCCAGCGCGGCGAGGGTTCCGAAAGCAGCGCCTCGGCGGCGCTCTCCGCGGACGAACGCGCAGCCCTCGTCGACTTCGCCGCAGGCGCCGGAAAAGCCGTGGCGCGGCGCGCATTCGGAGCCGATCTTCTCGCCCGGCGGGTAGATTTCGCAGATGCCCTCGATGTCGTCGCTCGCGAGCGTGCGCAATCCCGTGGTGCCCGGCTGGTAGCCGATGGACCGCATCGTCGCGGCGTTGACCTCGGAATGCGCGAGGCCCAAGAAGTGACCGATCTCGTGCGTCACCACGGCCTCGAGATCCGCGCCGTCGGGCGGCGGCACCGGAGTGGTCGTAAACAGGTACTCGGCCGTGTTGATCTCGACGTCGGCGTCGTAGATCTCGGCGGTCTCGACGTTGTAGGTCACGGTCGTGAGCGCGAGCGTATCGAGCTGATTTTCGTAGGACCAATCGTCGTCACGGAACATGAAGATGTTCGCGTTGCCCGCTTCCTGGTTGTACTCGGCCTTGCGGCAATCGACCGCACCCTCGTTGACGAAGCGAAAGCTCGGCTGGGCGCCGCCGCCGCAGTCGACGACGTTCCATTTCAAGAACGCATCTTCGATGATCGCGCTCGCCGTCTCGTCGTCGATAGCGCTCGATTTCGAGCCCGACCGCTGCACGGCGAAGGAAAGACACGTGCTCGGCCAGTAGAGCGGCGTGCCCTCGATGAAGCAGCCCTGAGCGTTGCGCGCGCACGACGCCGGCTGCGGCTCCTCGTCCCACACGTCCCCGTACGACGGGTCCGTGTCGCAGGCCTTCGTGCGGCAGTACGCGCCGGCGGGCGCCGCGACGAACAGCGTCGCGAGCGAGCAGGCCGCGACGAGCGCGGCGCGCGCGGAGCTCACGGCTTTTCGGCCTGGCGCACGATGCCCCTCGCGACGTCGACGGTTTGACCGGAGAGTCGCTCGACGGCGGCTTCCGGTTCCATCACGAGCTTGGCGAGCCCGGGGCTGCGCTTGAGCCAGCGGCCGCGCGCATCGGCGACGAGAGGGTAGTGACCCTGTGCCATCGCCGTCACGGAAGAGACGCCGGCTTCCCCTTCGTGGAGGAAGAGCATGCAGGTCTCGTTCGCGCGAAGCTCGGCCTCGCCGTGCACGAGCTGGCCGAGGTTGCCGACGCGTCCCCCGAGCGTCCGCACGAGCACTTCCGAGGCTTCGGGCTGCGAGCGCGCGACGTGCTCGTCGATGCGCACGCGAGTGAGCGTCACGATGCGGCGCGAGCCGCCGATCTCCGTCCACTCCGAATGGGCCGCGAGCGGCGTGCCGAGCACGACGCTGCGGCTCTTTTGGATGAGCGCCCTCACGCTGACCGAACGCGCCACGCTCGCCAGAGCCGTCCCCCCGTCGACGAGTACGGCCGATCCGGCGCCGAGAAGCGCGAGAAAGGACCTTCGATGAACCACCATGAGCGTTAGGTTATCACCCCGTCGCCCGCCGGGCATCCCTGCGCTATAACGTCGGGCCGCCTCGGCCAACATGCCCGATTCCCCCACGGAACCGTCGTCGGTGCCGTCGCTCGATCGAAGGTCACCGAGCATCGGTGCCGAGCTCAAGAGCTACGTCTCACGACACCGCGCCACCATCGAGCAGATGGTGCGCAGCGCAGGTCCGGACGCCGGCCAGCCGGCGGCGCTTCGCTACAGCAAGGTGCTCGACGGTCTGCTCGGCTCGCTGCTGTCGGCCCTCGAGTCGACGCACGACGAAGCGTGGCCGCTCCTCGGCCTCGCCGCCGTCGGCAGCTACGGGCGCGAAGAGCCGGCGTTCCACAGCGATCTCGACGTGCGCATGCTCACCAACGTGCGCGCCGAGCGCGTGCGCCCCATCACGGAGGCGCTCCTCTACCCGCTCTGGGACGCCGGGCTCAACATCGGTCACCAGGTCGTCACCGTGAACGAGGTGCTCGAGCTCGCGCAGACCGATCTGCCGACGGCGACGACGCTCCTCGATTGGCGCGTGGTTTCCGGTGACCGGACGCTCAGCGAGAAGATGCTGAACCGCGTGTTCGAGGGCCTGTTCGGCATCTCGAACATCGGAAAGTTTCTCGAGCGCCTCGCCGTGCGCGTGACCGAGCGCAGCGAGCGCTACGGCGGATCGGTGTACCTGCTCGAGCCCGACGTGAAGAACGGCATCGGGGGCCTGCGCGATCTGGACGTGGCCCACTGGGCGGCGCGCGCACGCTTCCGCGTGAACAACCTGAAAGAGCTCGTTCACCACGGCGTCATCCTTGCGCGCGAGTGGCCGCCGATCGAGCAGGCTTCGCTGTTGCTCTTCCGCGTGAGAAATCTGCTGCACCTCTATGCCGGGCGTCGCTCGGATCGGCTGAGCTTCGACCGTCAGGAAGCGATCGCCAAGGATCTGGGCTACGGCAGCGGCGGCGCCGGCGTCGAAGCCTTCATGAGCGAGTACTACCGGAACGCTCGCGTCATCGCGCAGACGCGCGAGCTCATGCTGGCGCGCGCCGAGCCGCCGCCCAAGCGAAAGCCGCGCGAAAAGAGCATCGGCGGCGGCCTCAAGCTCACGAACGATCAGGTCTCGATCGACAATCCGGCCCTGCTCGAGAGCGATCCGGCCCTTGCTTTGCGCGTCTACGACGAGGCGGTGCGCCGGGACCTGCCGGTCTACACGTTCGCGCGCGACGCCATCGTCCGCGTCGTGTCGTCGCCGGCCTTCTGTGAAGCGCTGCGGGCGAGCCCCGAAGCGGCACGGCTGTTCGTGCGCCTTTGCACGGTCGTCCAGCGCACGCGGCTGCGCGACGGCTCGGTGTTGAAGGAGCTCCACGACGTGGGCCTGCTCGTCGCGATGATTCCGGAGTTTTCGCCGGTCGTCGGGCGCGTCCATCACGACGTGTACCACACGTACACGGTCGACGTTCACTCGGTCGCGGCGGTCGATCGGCTACGCGCGTTCGCGCGCGGCGAGCTCGCCGCCGAGCACCCGCTCGCGTCGCGCATCGCCGCCGAGATCTCCCGCCCGAACGTGCTGTTCTTCGCCGCTCTGCTCCACGACATCGGCAAGGACGAAGGCGGCAAGAACCATTCGGAGCGCGGCTTCGACATGGTCGCGAGCATCCTTGCGCGGCTCGGCGTCGGCGAGACGGACGTGCGCGAGGTGCAGCACCTCGTGCTCAAGCATCTTCGCATGTACCACGTGGCCACGCGCCGCGACATCGACGACCCGGCGACGCTCGAAGCGTTTTCCGAAGAAGTGCATGGTCGCGAGGGTCTGCGCGAGCTCTATCTTCTCACGGTGTGCGACGTCTCGACGACGAGCCCGACCGCGCTCACGAGCTGGAAAGCACGCGTGCTCGAGAGCCTCTACCTTTCGACCGATTCGGTGCTCGCCGAGGGCGGTCGGTCGGAGGGCGAGGCGCGACTCGATCAGATCCGCGCTCAGGTGCGAGCGCAGGTGAGCGAGCGCGGCGAACGCGACTTCCTCGAACACTTCCTCACGGCGATGCCGGAGCGTTACCTCTACGCGAACGATCCGGTCGACATCGTGCGCCACTCGCGCTTCGCGCGTGCGTCGCAGATGAAGCACGTCAACGTGACCGTCGTCACGAACCACGAGCCGTACGTCGAGCTCGGGTTCATCGCCGACGATCGGCCGGGTCTCCTCGCCATGATCACGGCGACGCTCGCCGCCTCGCGCCTGAAGATTCTCTCCGCCCAGGTTCACACGTGGGTGGACGCGTATGGCCGCAAGCGCGCTCTCGATCTCTTCTGGGTGCGCGGCGGGCAAACCGCGGCGACGACCCACTCGGCGCTGCCGCGCCTCGAACGCGATTTTCAGCGGCTTTTGTCGCACGAAATCACGCCGGCCGACCTCGTGACGGGGGGGCGGCGCTCCACCTGGTCCGACCGGCCGATGCCGAAGATCGCGAGCGAAGTCAGCGTCGACAACCGCGCTTCCACCCAGAATTCGGTGATCGAGGTCACGACCAGCGACATGATGGGGCTACTGTTCTGGCTGAGCCACACCCTGCAGAGCCTGGGACTTCAGATCACGCTCGCAAAAATCAATACCGAGGGAAGCCAGGTGGCCGACGTTTTCTACGTGACCGACGAACATGGAGCCAAGGTGACCGACCCCGAGCGCATCGAAACGATCAAAAATCGACTGCTTTCGACGCTCGCCC
>DASUTR010000163.1:0-2463 GCA_036374535.1 Polyangiaceae bacterium | reverse complement strand
ACGAACCGCTTCAACCTGTTCCGTTCGGTGGAGGTGACGGGCGTTCCGGCACCGGGCTACACGTCGGGTCAAGCGCTGACGGCGCTCGAGGAGTCGTTCAAGAAGACGATGCCGCAGGAGATGGGCTTCGCGTACTCGTCGATGTCCTATCAGGAGAAGACCGCGCCGCCGGCAGCACCGATTTTCGCGCTCGCGCTCATCTTCGTGTTCCTCCTGCTCGCGGCGCTCTACGAGAGCTGGCGGCTGCCCTGGGCCGTCCTCCTCGGCTCGCCGCTCGTCGTGCTCGGCTCGCTCTTCGGCTGCTGGCTCATGGGTTACGACAACAACGTCTACGTCCAGATCGGCCTCATCATGCTGATCGGTCTCGCCGCCAAGAACGCCATTCTCATCGTCGAGTTCGCGAAGGCCAAGCACGAGGAGGGCATGGGGCTCGAGGAATCCGCGCTCGAATCGGCGCGACTCCGCTTCCGTCCGATCTTGATGACGGCGTTCGCGTTCATTCTCGGCGTCGTTCCGCTCATGCGCGCGCAAGGCGCCGGTGCCGGCGCGCAGAACGTGATGGGAACGGGCGTCTTCTGGGGCATGCTCGTCGCGACGGCGCTCGGCGTCTTCTTGATCCCCGGAAACTTCGTATTCGTGCAGCGGCTCTTCGCTCGAAAGCCCAAAGACGGCGGCCCCAAACAGACACTCGTCATGAAAGCTCTCAAGCTCGGACCCACGGAAGCGCACGGCCCCGACGCCCACGGCGCACACGCCCACGGCGAAGACGACGAGCAAACGGTCGCGAAAGAGCGCCCGGCCGGAGCGCACTGACGTGACGCGCTTCGTTTCATCGCTGTCGCTGTGTTTCGTGGCGCTCGGCTGCGCCGTCGGTCCCGACTACGAGCGCCCGCCCGTGAAGTCGCCGCCGAAGTGGCGCGAACCGAGCGCCGCGGCGCAAGAGTCGATCGCGAACCTTCCGTGGTGGGAGCTCTTCAAGGATCCTCAGCTCCACACGCTCATCAAGACCGCGCTCCACGAGAACCGCGATCTCAAGATCGCCGTCGAGCGCATCGAGGAAGCGCGCGCGAATTTCGGCATCAGCAAGGCCGAGCTCTATCCGCAGGTGAACGCGCAGGTGCGCGGCGGCGCGCTGAACCCGAGCGACGGCAGCCTCACCCACACGCCGGAGGGCACGAACACGACCGGGCTCTACAACGCCGAAGTCGGCTTCTCCTGGGAGCTCGACTTCTTCGGTCGCATCCGGCGCGCGAACGAAGCCGCGAAGGCCGCGATGTTCTCGACCGAGTACGCGCGCCGTGCCGTCGCGATGAGCCTCGTGTCCGACGTCGCGACCGCCTACGTCGATCTGCGCGGGCTCGACCGCCGACTCGCCATCGGCCAGCGCACGCTCGTCTCGCGCAAGGAAAACGTCGAGTTTTCCCGCACCCGATTCGAAGGCGCCGTGTCGAACGAGGTCGACCTCCGCCAGGCCGAGTCCGAGCTCTATCGCATCCAGGCGCTCGTCTACGAGCTCGAGAAGCTCGTGAAGCAGAAGGAAAACGAGCTCTCGTTCCTGGTCGGGCGAAACCCGGGCGAGGTGCTCAGGAATCGCGGCGAGGACGAGCAACCGATTCCGCCCGCGGTCCCGGCGGGCCTGCCGGCGCAGCTCCTCGAGCGCCGTCCCGACGTGCGCCGGGCGGAAATGGATCTTTGGTCTGCCACCGCCCGTATCGGGGAAGCGCGCGCGATGCTCTATCCGCGCATCAGCCTCACGGGGTCGTATGGTCTCGCGAGCACCGACCTCGGAAACTTCGTGGATCCGGCGAGCCAGAGCTGGAACCTGTTCGCGGGGCTCCTCCAGCCCATTTTCAACGGCGGCGCCAACATCGCGCGCGTCGAGATGCGCGAATCGCAGCAGCGCCAGGCCGTCTACTCGTACGAGCGAACGCTGCTTCAGGCGCTGCGCGAGGTCGAAGACGCGCTCATCGGGCTCGGCAAAGCCGGTGAGCAGCGTGGCGCGCAAAAGGAGCGGCTCGTCGCACAGCGCAAGGTGCTCGAGCTCGCCGACCTTCGCTACAAGGGCGGCGTCGCGAACTATCTCGAGGTGCTCGACGCGCAGCGCTCGCTGTTCGACACGGAGATCGACGAAGCCGGTGCGGTGAGCGAGCACGCGCGTTCGCTGATTCGATTGTACAAGGCTCTCGGCGGCGGCTGGCCCGCGCCGAAAGCCGGCGACGTATCGGATCCGGAAACGCCCGATCTCGCGCCTGCCGCGGCTGCCGCGCGCCCGCCCGCGTCTGCGCCCCTACCGGCGAAGAACTAGATACCGCTCGAGCGCCCGTTCAGCGCGCCTGCTGCTTGTAGCCGTAGAAGCCGCGCTTCTTGATGAGCGCGGAGATCTCGGGCGGCACGTCGTTTTCCCAGCTCGCGTCGCCCGACTGAATGCGCTTGAGAACGTCCCGGGAGAAGATGCGTAGGTAC
>DASUTR010000162.1:0-5622 GCA_036374535.1 Polyangiaceae bacterium | reverse complement strand
GCCAGTCCGGAACGGTCTCGTAGGCGGGATACGGATCGTTGCACTGCGTGAAGTTGCAGCGGTAAGGCTCCATGTTCCACGGGTGCCTCTGGTCGCGGTAGTCGGCGTCGAGCTTCGGATCCCAGCAGTAAAACTGGCCGTCCGGCGCCTGGGTGCAGGGCCGGTGGTTCCTGCAATCACATTCCTTGACGCGGCCGCAGCGCGGGTTCGTCGCGCCGCCGGCGGTCGCGAGCATGCTCACGTCGTCGTCGGTGTTGCGATCGCCGAGCGCTATGCGAAAGCCCGGCTGGCTGTCGGGACCGCGACGTGCCCAGAACGCGATGCCGTCCCATTCCCGGAGATCGACCATCATCTGGTAGTACGGCGTGGCGGGGAACGGAAAGAGGGTCTCGGGTTGGGTGTCGGTCGCGGGAATGATCTTGCCTTCGACGCCGGCGACCTCGGGATCGAGCTCGGGACACACCGCGGGAAGCGTGCGGTCCGGGGTCGCCGGAGGCGGTTTCGGGCACGTCATGCCTGCCGCCGCATCCGCCATGCCGTCGAGCCGCTTTCCGAGACCGCCGCCCCACTCGCGGAAAGGTCCGCCGCGCACGTGCAGGGCTTGCGTCGACCCGCAGCGATCGACGGGCGCCGGGACGGGCGCGTAAGCCGCCTGGCAGCTGTTGTCTTCGGAGCTGTTGGCGGCGTGGTCCTCGACCGAACACGTCGGCGTGTTCGTCGATAGGAACTCCGTCGTGCCGTCCTGGTAGGTGTACGCGTTGTCCTCGCCGTTCGCGGTCTCCCAATCCCAGACCGGTACCGGAAAGAACTCGAGGCCTTCTTCGACGCGCGCGCACTCTTCGAGGACGATGGGGCGCGGGCCGTAGTCCGGCGCGCAGGTCTGGACGCAGCGTCCCTTCGCGATGTCGTCGGCGTTCCACGCAACGGGTTCGGGATCGAGCTCGCCCGGTACGCGCGAACACCCGAAGGCAACGAACGTCGCGAGCGCACTTTTGCTCGCGAGCGCGAACGGCTTCGAAACGATGAGCGACCGGAACAAGCGGACTCCGCGGAGCGAGCGGGGCGCTGCCGCGGGGGCACCGTAGCAAAACGCATTCGGCAGCGACACGGCGTTTTCGCCGTGTCACTGCGCAGCGATTTCCGCAGAAACGCGAGGTGATTTCTGCGAATATCGACGGAAGGAGTTACTTCACGTCGTACGCTTCGACCGCGTTTTCCATGAAGCGCGGCACGACGATGCGGTTCCGCTTCGGATCGACCGTGAAGTCGGCGGGCGCTTTGACCCCTTGCAGTACGGGCTCGAACTTCCCGCCGAGCTTGCCCTTGTAGATGGCGTTGCCCTGCCAGCTCGAGACGAGCAGCGAGTCGCCCATGCTCGCGAGTCCGTCGAGGCCGCCCGTCGGTACCTGGGTTACCTCCTGCTTGACGCCTTTGTCGTCGAGCTTGAAGATCTCGTTGCTTCCGAAGGTGTTGACGAACACGTCCTTGCCGACGAGGAGGAGACCGTTAGGGCCATTGAGCTCTTTCGCCTTCGCAAGGGCCTTCACCTTGCCCGCCTTGTCGATGACGTGGACGGCGTCGGTGCCCGTCGGCTCGAAACCGGTGGCACCGGGCTTCATGCCGCTGTCGGTCACGAAGACGCGCCCGTCGGCCGCGATCGCGAGATCGTTCAGGAACGTCGCGTCCTTCACGGCGATCTCGCCCTTCGGCGCGCCGGTTTTTACGTCGAACTTGCGGACGACGGTGATGTCGCTCACGTAGAGGACGCCGTTCAGAAGGCCGAGACCCTTCGGCGCATCGAGCTTGATCTTGTCTTTGCCGCCTTCGATGAACTTCGGCTTCACGACCTTGCCGTCGCCCGAGAGCTCGACGATGTAACCGTTGTTGTCGACGTCGGTCGGCTTGCCGTTGATGTTCGATACGAAGAAGCGATCCGCCGTGGCATCGTAAAGAACGCTTTCCGGCGTCGAGATGCCGTCGGTGACCCGCCACGCGGTGGGCGGCGCTTTGGGCTCCTCGGTCTTGGGTGCGGGCTCGGCGGCGGCGGCGGGCGGCGGAGCCTCGACGGCTGCGGGCGGCGGCGCGGCGGCGGGCTCCGGAGCCGGCGGCGGCGCTTCTTCCAGGGGCGGAGGCGAGCTCGCGCACGCCGTGGCGAGAACGAAGACCAGAGTGGCGGGGCCGAGGATGTTGAGCTCGAGTTTCATGGCAAGCCGCAATAAGCACCGCGCACGACGGCGTCAATCCAACGCCGGACCGCGCGCACTCCCGCGGCGGCCGGTATTACCGCGTGGTGCAATTCGCGACGCCCGTGTTAAGACGCGGAAGCTACC
This sequence comes from Polyangiaceae bacterium, assembly GCA_036374535.1. GTDB lineage: Bacteria > Myxococcota_A > Polyangia > Polyangiales > Polyangiaceae > PMG-095. Next base: position 3,292 of record DASUTR010000162.1, on the reverse strand, counting down.
ATGTCGTCCGCCGTGGCTCCGAAGTCGAGCGCTCCACTCCGCTTCGCCGTGGTCGGCGTGGGCCGGCGCGGAAGTGCGTACGCGAGCGCTCTCGCTCGCGGTGAGGTCGAAGGTGCGCTCCTCACCGCGGTGTGTGACACGCGTGCCGACGCTCTCGAACCGTTCGGAGACGTGCCGCGCCATCGCGACGTCGACGCGCTGCTCGCCGCGGTGCCGCTCGATGCGGTCGTCGTGGCGACGCCCCATCCCGAGCACACTCGCCCCACGCTCGCCGCGCTCGCCGCGGGGCTGCACGTCCTCACCGAAAAGCCGCTCGCCGTCGACGCGAGCGAGGTATCGCGGATGCTCGCCGAGTACGAGCGCCGCTCGCGACCGTCGCAGCTCTTCGCGACCGCCCTCGTGCTTCGCGCCGACCCGCGCTACGTGAAGCTTCGCGCGCTGCTCCACGACGGCTCGCTCGGCCGGGTGCAGCGCATCGCTTGGACGGTGACCGACTGCTTCCGATCCGAAGCCTACTTCGCGAGCGCCGACTGGCGCGGAACGTTCGCGGGCGAGGGTGGGGGATTGCTCGTCAATCAGTGCTCCCACCAGCTCGATCTCTGGCAATGGCTGTTCGGCATGCCGGCTCGCGTGCGCGCGTTCCTCGGGCTCGGCCGGTTTCACGCCATCGAGGTGGAAGACCACGTGACGGCGTATCTCGAACACGGTGGCGGGGAGACCGGCGTCTTCGTTGCGAGCACGGGCGAAGCGCCGGGCACCAATCGCCTCGAGGTCGCCGCCGAGCTCGGTCGCGTCGTCATCGAGGGCGAGCGCTTCGAAACCTGGACGAACTCGCTGCCCACCTCCGAGCAGATTCGCACGGGCGCGGTGCGCTCCCCCGCGCTCGCCCCGCGTTACGAGTGCGCTCGGTTCCAGGTCGGAGGCTTCGGCCCGCGCGAGCTCCTGAGCAATGTGGTGCGTGCCGCGGCCGGCGACGAACCGCTCCTGGCACCGGCGAGCGAAGGGCTGCGCTCGATCGAGCTCTCGAGCGCGCTCCTTGCGTCGGGGCTCGGGTCGCGCACGGTGGAGCTCGCCGGCGGTGATGGCGGGCGCCATCCGACGCCGGCCGCCGCCGTGCGTCCCAGTTGAGCGGAGACCGTCGACGCATCGGCTCGATGAAGTCCCCGGCGCGCGGCCCAAGGCGCCTCGCCGGCGAGGGTTCGAACGAGGGTGACGCGAACGCTCGTCCTTTTCGCCCTCGTCGTGGCCTGTTCCTCGGCGACGTCGACGGCCTGGGAGCCGCCTCGACGTGCGCCGTACAAACCCGGTCAAAGCATCGCAGAAGCCCGAATCTGCACGTGTCACGAATGCGCGGAGCGCGCGTGCTGCTCGGGCGAGCCCGAAGACACGGCCGACACCCAGGCCGAAACCGAGCTCGGCATGACCCTCGGCGGATGCGGGCGCTGCGCCCGGCGTGTCTGGACGGTGCGCGGCGACGCTTCGTGCGCGTCGCTCGCCGCTCCGGAGTGCTGCCCCGGAACGGTGAGCGACTGAGCGAGGGCGTCAGAACGTTTCGGCGCTCTTCAAGAGCTCGACGACGAACTGGGTACGCGCGCGCATGAGGCGCGGTGAACCGACGCCGTCGCGCACGGTGATGCGCGGGATGATGACGCCGTTCGGTAGGGCGGCGAGCGGATCGTCGTCGAACTTTACCTCGTAGGTCGCGCCGCTGCCGAACACGAGCGGTTCGGTCGATGCCGCCGCGCCGCGTTCTTGGGCGCTTGCCGCCGAGGCGGAGAGGAGGGAGACGACGACGAGGAACGTAGGGATGCGAGTCGAGCGATGAGCCATGGGGCCTCCACGCGAGCTTGGACGCGGCAGGTCCGGCTCGCCTTGGGTGCGCGAGTTGACGAGCGCCGGGGACGTGACCACCCTTCGAGCAGATGCTGCTCGCCGTGCTTCTCGACGTGTACTCGATGGTGGTGTTCGCGGCCGTCATCGTGTCGTGGCTGAACCTCGAGCCCGACCATCCCATCGTTCGCGTGACGAGGGCGCTCACCGAGCCCGTGCTCGCGCCGATTCGCAAGGTGCTGCCCGACATGGGCGGGATCGACCTTTCGCCGATGGTGCTCTTGCTCGGCATTCAACTGCTGCGGCGCGTCTTGTTCCATTGATGCCGGCGCCCGCGACTCGCAGACGAAACAAGGAGTGCGGCGCTCGGCGACACCTCGACCGATCGAGATGAGCGCGACATTCGGGGGAAACTCGGCAGCGCGCAGCCTTCGGTCTGCCTCGATCCGTCGAGGCCAACCGCCGAGGAGCTCTCATGATCTCGACCAAGAAACCAGCCCTCTGGGTGCCCGGAGACTGGAACGCCTTTTTCGGATTCGGCACCAACATTCTCGTCAATTTGCTCGTGCTCACGGGCCTTTTGCGCTTCGTCGTCAAGATGCCCGACGATCTCGTCTTCGGGCGCATTCTGCCCGCCACCGGGCTCATGCTTTGCATGAGCACGCTCTATTACGCGTACCTCGCCTACAAGCTCGCGAAGGAGACCGGTAGAAGCGACGTGTGCGCGCTGCCGTCGGGCGTCAGCGTTCCGCACATGTTCGTGGTCACGTTCGTGATCATGCTGCCGATTGCTTCGAAAACCGGTGATCCCGTCAAGGGCTGGGAAGCGGGTCTCACGTGGGTGTTCGTTCAGAGCTTCGTGCTCATGCTCGGAGGTCTCATCGGCCCCTTTATCCGCAAGATCACGCCGCGCGCGGCGCTGCTCGGGACGCTCGCCGGCGTTTCGATCGCGTTCATTTCGCTGCGACCCGCTCTCGAGATGTTCATGACCCCCGTCATCGGCATCATCTGCTTCTCCATCATCCTGGCGAGCTGGTTCGGCGGCGTGCGCTATTTCAAGGGCATTCCGGCGGGTCTCGTCGCCATCATCGTGGGCAGCACGATCGCGTGGGTGTCACGGGGCCTCGGGCTCGACTACGGCGGCCTCAGCTGGGAAAAGCTCACGGGTTCCGTCGCGAACTTCGGCTTCTCGCTGCCGCTGCCGGCGTTCGGTCACGTCTTCTCGGGCTTCGAGTTTCTGGGCGTGATTCTCGTCACGGCGATTCCGTTCGGCATCTACGATCTCGTCGAAGCGCTCGACAACGTCGAGAGCGCGGAAGTCGCCGGGGACAGTTTTCCCACGACGCGCGTGCTCACGGCCGACGGCGTCGTGAGCCTCATCGGGTGCGTCATGGGCAACCCTTTCATCAACGCCGTGTACATCGGTCACCCCGGCTGGAAAGCGATGGGTGGTCGCATCGGC
>DASUTR010000161.1:0-2712 GCA_036374535.1 Polyangiaceae bacterium | reverse complement strand
GGATTCTAGCCTAACCCTCGGCCGCCAGCTTCAAGAGTTGTTCGTAGCTCTCGCGATCCTCGGAACGCGGGCCGCCGCGCGAGCTCACGCTTTCGACCACTCGGCGCGCGGCGGGCGCAAGCGTGCTGCGCTGCGCGGGCTCGAGCGTCGCTAGACCGCGTGCCGTCTCGGCGGGCGGTAACTGGCCAAGCGTCGCATACAGCGACAGCGCCCAGCGCACCCACGCGACGTCCCCTTTCGCGAAGGCAAGCGCGACCGCCGCGCCCCCGACGCCGTGAAGCGGCCGCTGATCGAGCCTTCCGCCGTCGGCAAGGCGCTGCTCGACGTGCAGGCGCGCTCGCAAGAGCAGCCGTTCTACGTCGTCCCAGCTCTGCTTTTCGAGCGCGCGCATCACGGCTTCGGCCGCGAGCTCGAGCGCCCAGTCGCGATCGGAGGTGGGACCCGTCAAGGTATCGTCCTGCGTTCGCTCCTTCGAGCCGCACGCCGGACATGCCGGACTCTCCGTGGGGTAAGGCATGCCGCACGATGCGCAGTGGCACATGAAGCCCGTCGTGCGGCGCTGCGTGTTTCCGGCCGCTCCCGTCGCCGAAGAGCACACGACGAGCTCCTGCGAACCGATGCGGATGCGATCGCCGTCGCCGAGCTCGGCGATCTCGCGGAGCGGACGGCCCCCGACCTGGACTCCGTTTCGCGAGCCCAGATCCTCGATGGTAATGCGATCTTGCTCGACGCGGATGCGAGCGTGCTCGCGCGAAACGAGCGGGTCGTCGATGGTGATTTGGCACGTCGCGCTCCGCCCGATGATCGTGTCCCCGGGGCTCAGGTCGACCTCTTGTAGGAGGAATCTCAGTCGGAACCGCGCCACGTCGTCCATGACCCTCGGGTCACAATCGCCCAGGGTCGATTCAGGCTACTTCTCGTGCCAACTGCCCGTCAACGAGCGATCCTGCACCGTGCTCGGCGGGCGCGCCGGCAGCAAACTTCGATCTGTGAACGAAGCCTCGCTGGCGACGCGTCAGGGGCCGGCATGCTCTAATCGCGCACATGGTGCGTCTCCGGATCCTCGCCTTTCACATCTGCGCGACTTCGCCCCTGCTCGCCGAGCCCGTCGCACCGACTGCCCCCGCCCCTGCGCCGGCTTCGGCGCCTACTCTCACTCCCGCGCCAGCGCCCGCCTCACCCACTGTTCCTACGACGAGCGCTCCATCGCCCGTTCTGCCCGCCGCGTCCGCGCCCGTGGATCCCGCCCCCGCGCCCGTTGCCCCCGCGCCCGCTTCGCCGACGTCCGCGTCGCCGCTCCCGCCAGCCGCGGTTCTCCCACCACCGCCGCCGCGGCTCGATTCCGCGCTCGTCCACCTTGCTGCCGATTATCCGGGCGCCGTGCTCGAGCTCCGAAGCTTCGTCGATTCTGGCGATTGGGAAACCGCGTGTGCTGCGCCGTGTGATCGCGTGCTCGTCACGCTCGGGATGCAGGCGCGCGTCACGGCGCCCGGCATGTCACGCTCGAACGCGTTCCTCATCGAGCCGGGCCCCGGGGTCGCGCAGGTCAAGGTGAACGGTGGCTCGGCCACCCTGCGCACGCTGGGCCTCGTCGGGCTCGCGACGGGCATCCCTCTCGGTCTCGCGGGCACCGGGATGTACAGCTACGGAAAGTACTCGGACAAGGACGGGCTCGCCGTCGCCGGCGGCGCCGTTCTCGGTGTGGGCGCGGTCGCGATTTTGGCCGCCATCCCCATGCTCATCGCGAGCACGACGAACGTCCGCGATGCGAGGGGCAGCCTCATCGCCGAAGCCGCGAGCGGTGCCGCCGCGTTCTAGGGCCGAGGTTCGGCGGGAAGACGGAGCGATCGCTTCCGCCTTCCCGGGAAATCCGAGTCGTTACGCCTTGAACTCGGCCATGAAGCTCGCGAGAGCTTTCACGGCTTCGAGCGGGACGGCGTTGTAGATGGACGCTCGCATGCCACCGACGGAGCGGTGACCCTTGAGGCCGACCATCTTGCGCTTCTGAGCTTCCTTCAAGAACTCCTCTTCGAGCTCCGGCGTCTGCAGCGTCCAGACGACGTTCATCGTCGAGCGCGCCGACTTTTCGACCGGCGACGCGTAGAATCCGGCGCGACCGTCGATCACGTCGTAGAGAAGCTTCGCCTTCTCGCGGTTCACCTTTTCGACGGCGGCGAGACCACCGGCCTTCTTCATCTCGTCGAGGACGTTCCGGAGAACGTAGACGGAAAAGGTGGGTGGCGTGTTGTAGAGCGAGTTGTTCTCCGCGTGCGTGCGGTACTGGAAAATCGTCGGGATGTCCTTGCGGCCACCCTCGACGAGATCTTTCCTGACGATGACGACGACGAGGCCGCTCGGCCCGAGGTTCTTCTGCGCGCCCGCGTAGATGAGGCCGAATTTCGTCACGTCGAGCGGGCGCCAGAGCGCGTCGCTCGACATGTCGGCGACGAGCGGCACGCCGCTCGGGGGCGTCGGGAACTCGCTCCACTGCGTGCCGAAGATCGTGTTGTTGCTCGTGATGTGGGCGTACGCGGCGTTCGCGTCCCACTTGATCTCGTCGGCGCTCGGGATGCGACCGTACTTCTTGTCCTTCTCGGTCGTCGCGGCGACGCGCACCGTGCCCACCGACTTCGCCTCCTTGTACGCCTTCTCGGACCACGAGCCCGTGAGGACGTAATCGGCGCTCTTGCCTTGCGAAAGGAGGTTCATCGG
>DASUTR010000160.1:0-4976 GCA_036374535.1 Polyangiaceae bacterium | reverse complement strand
ACGAGCTCGATCGCGCCGATGTCGAGCCCGAGCTCGAGCGAGCTCGTCGCGACGATGCACGGCAGGCGGCCGGACTTGAGCGCATCTTCGATCGCGACGCGCTCCTCGCGCGCGACCGACCCGTGGTGAGCGCGCGCGAGCGGCTCGCCCGAGAGCTCGTTGACGGCGGCTGCCAGGCGCTCCGCGAGCCGCCGGTTGTTCACGAACACCATCGTCGAGCGGTGAGCGCGCACGAGCTCGACGAGCCGCGGATGAATCGAGGTCCAGATCGACTTCGGTGCCTGGTCTTCGCCCTCTCGCGGCGCGAACGTCTGCTCGGTCGCGCGGAGCTCCGACATGTCCTCGACGGGCACCTCGATGGTGAGCTCGATGGGACGCGCGGCGTGGGCGTCCGCGATGGCGACCGGTCTCCCGAGCCATCCGCTTTCGTGTTTTTTCAGGCCGCCGAGCAGGCGCGCGACCTCGTCGAGCGGCTTTTGCGTGGCGCTGAGCCCGATACGCTGGAGAGGCTCCTGCCCGGACCTCAGCGCCTCCAAACGCTCGAGCGACAGGAACAGGTGCGTGCCCCGTTTCGTGCCGGCGATCGCGTGGATCTCGTCGACGATCAGCGTCTCGACGGAGCGCAGGGTCTCGCGCGCGTTCGACGTGAGCATCAGGTACAGCGACTCGGGCGTCGTGATCAGAATGTCCGCCGGACGGCGCAGAAAACGTGCCCGCTCGTCGGCCGGCGTGTCGCCGGTACGCACGGCGACCTCGGGCGTGTGATACGCGACGCCCGCACGATCCGCGCTGCGCATGATCCCGGACAGCGGTGCGCGCAGGTTTTTCTCGATGTCGAACGCGAGCGCCTTGAGCGGCGACACGTAGACCAACCGGCAACGCGCCTTCTGCTCGGGCACCGGCGAGAACAGCACGCGGTCGATCCCGCACAAGAACGCCGCCAGCGTCTTGCCGGAGCCCGTGGGCGCTACGAGCAGCGTGCTTTCGCCGGCGAGGATCGAGGGCCAGGCCTTCCGCTGCGCGTCCGTCGGCGCGGAAAAGGTTTCCGAGAACCAGCGCCGCGTCGGCGCCTTGAATCCGCCGAGCGCGTCCCCTTCGGGGGACTCGGTCTTCGTTGCCGCGCGGCTCAGGCAGCGCTCCGTCGTGGCTGGCAGCTCGGGCAGTAGTACGTGCTGCGAAGTTGCGAGCCTTGTGGCTTCATTTCGATGACCGTGCCGCAATCGTAGCAGCGCTCGCCCGCGCGCTCGTACACGGACAGGCGCTTCTGACCCTGCCGGTGATTGAGCCTGGCTTGACGCTGGCCGCCGCGCGGCGCGAACGGATCGGGCAGGCGCCGGGGCTTGCGCTCCACGGTTTCCGTCATCAGCTTTCGCGCCATCTGCAAGAGCTCGCGTAACTCGTCCCGGCTCGTCGCCGCTACCGGCGCGAAAGGATCGAGCTTGAGATTGAAGCACAGCTCGCTCTTCCAGACGTTTCCTATCCCCGCGAGCGCGCTTTGATCGAGAAGCGCCTCGCCGAGCGGCACCTCTTTGCGCAGGGTGAGCCGCGTCAACGCTTCATCGAGCTCGAAGTCGGGCGCGAGCAGGTCCGGGCCGAGATGGCGGAAGTGCAGATCGCGGACGAGATCCCGCGTACGAATCAAGCGCGCGACCGGTGCGTGCGAAACGACGACTCGATGCTCGTCCGTATCGAGCACGGCGACCGTTTCGCGCCCGGGGCGGCTATCCTCGCTTCTCCGAAACGCCGAGATTCGGCCGTTCATCTTGAGGTGCACGTGCAGCGACAAGCCGCGCTCGAAATGCACGAGCAGGTTCTTTCCCCGCGCTTCGACGCCGGTAATGCGCTGGCCCGCGAGCGCATCGGTCGAGTCGGTGCGGCGCACGAGCTCGAGCGCGCGCACGACCCTGCCGGTCAAGAGGGGCGCGAGCCGGTTCGCTGCTCGGTGAAGCGTGTCGCCTTCGGGCACCGAGCCAAACCTGGCACGCCGGCGTGCGGCCGGCACCATCGAAGCCAGGAGCGCGTGTGTGGCGATCGTCCACGCTGCGAAGGGGTCGAGAAACCGATCGTTTCGCGGGCATCTGGACCTGCGCGTCGCTCGACGTGGCCGAGCGGGCATCCTGGACGTCGGCTACGAAGCGGCGGCACGTGCGAGCTCGCGACCCCGGGCCGTAAAACCGAACTCCGTCAGACCGTCACGACGGTCGCACGAGTACGCGCGACCGCGAGGAGCGCGCGAATGTCACTCGCATCGCTCGTGAGTATCGTGTCTCCGTCGCGCGCCAGACCCGCCACGAGAGCGTCGACCACATCGGAACCCTTGCTCGCAGCGAGTAGCTCACCGGCTCGGCGCGCGGCAGCGCTGTCCGGTGCAACCACAAGCGTCGCCGATACGAGTACAGCGAGCAGCACCTGCCGACGCCCGTCTCGCCAGACTTGGCCGACGACCGGCGAGGTGGTTGCGACCTCGATGCCGAGCTTGCGCGCAGCTGCGAGGTGCGAGCGCACCCAGGCATCGCCCTTCTCGAATGCGATGAACGCGCCGGCGTCGAGGATCAAGCGACTCAACGCGGTTTCCGCCGCGCTCGCTTGCCCTGCTTGATAGTCCTCGTCAAATCCGATTCGGCGCGGGCAACGAGCTCCTCGTCGAGCGGACCGAAGCGTTCGTCGGCGGCACCCAGCGCGCGATCGAGCGCGGCCAGGCGCACTTCACGTGCAATCGCGTCGGTGACGACGGAGGATACGTTTCCACCCCGTGCTTTCGCGAGCGCGCGCAGCTCGCTGCCAAGCTCGCTGGGAACGGTGACGCTCAAACGGTCAACAGCCATGCCACCAGTATGTGGCATACGCAAGTATTACGCAAGGCGCGCGATCTGCGAGATTTCAGCGAGGCCGTGATCTGCGGAAACTACCTCGGCGGATCCGGGACGATAATCCCGCAATCCACGAACTCCAGCGTCGTATCGACGCGGAAGTTCGATTGGTTCGTGTGGCGTTCGGCGTGGAACAGCTCGAGCAGGTAGTCGTTGCCGGTCTCGATGCCGAGGCGATCGGCTTCGTCGTCGAGTCGGATCTCGTCGCTCTGCGCCGAGTGCAATCCGCCGAGGTCGATGGCGAGCTTTCCGTTGATGAACACCCAGAGGTCGTCGTCGCCGGTGAAGCGGAAGGTCTCGCCGCCGCGGTAGCGGAACTTCGTATGCACTTCGGTCGTGAAGTGGAAGTTGTGATTGTTGCCCTGGTCGCCGAACCCCTCGTCGTCGAGCGGGAAGAACATGTTGCTGTCGAACGTGAAAAGCCCGTTGCCCTGCGGCTCGAACGAGAACCGGATTTCGTACGCGCGGTTCACGCCTTCTTCCGTCACGTACCACTGGTCGAAGTTCTCTTCGGTGGTCGTGTAGGGCGTCTCGCCGTCGTCGTCGTCGGTGTAGACGGGCTTCTGATCGGCGCCGAGGTCCTCGGCGACCATGCCCTGGTCGCCCTGCCCCGTGAACGTTTCGAAGTCGGGGTGACCGTCGGGCTCGTCGCCCGCGCGGAAATCGCGGACGATGCCGAGAAGAGTCGTGCCGCAGCCCTCGCCGTTGCTCCCGCCGGTCCCCGCCGTGCCCGCGGTCCCCGCCGATCCCGTGATCTCGTCGCCGAGCTGAAAGCCGCCACTCGTCGCCGGCGTGAAGCCCGGAGGGAGGACGTAGGGGCCACTGCCGCCGTTCGCACCGGACGCGCCGCTCGAGCCGCCCTGGGGGATGATGGGCGGAGTTCCGCCCGAGCCACCCGTTCCGCCGGAGCCGCCCTTGTCGAGCCCCTCACCTCCACCTTCACCCTCCGACCCGCACCCACCCACGCCGAAACACAGACTGAAAACGAAGAGATACGCGCTAAGCCGGGATTGCCGCATCCTCGAACCAATTAGCACATTTTCCATAATTTTCAAGCCTCCGCGGAAGCAATCGGTGTTTCTCATTTGTTGTGATTCCGCGCACACCCTCGCCACGCGCTTTCAGGCGGGGACACAGCGCGCACCCTCAGTGGTGAGCGCGTGATTCGCCCGGCGCAGAAACGCTCGCTCATGCTCGTCGCCGCTACTCTCATCGTCGCCTACTCGCTCCTCGTGCTGGGTGCGTTCGCGGGACAGCGACGGCTCATCTATCCCGCACGCGGCACGGGAGCGATACCGGAGGTCGCCGGCGCGACGCTCGAGAAGCTCCGCGCTCGAGATGGAAGCACGGTGCACGCGCTCTACTCGGAAGCACGCGACGGCGCGCCGACCCTCGTTCACTTTCACGGCAACGGGGAAGAGCTCGCCGATTTGGTCGACCTCGTGACGCTCCTTCGCCTGCGCGGACTCGGCGTCCTCGCCGTCGAATACCCGGGCTACGGACTCTCCCGCCCGGGCGAGCCGAGCGAGCGGGCCATTTACGAGGCCGCCGTGCTCGCGCTCCACGATCTGCGAGAAAACAAGGGCGTTTCGCGCGAACGGACGGTGCTTTCGGGCCAGTCGCTCGGCTCGGGGGTCGCCGTCGAAATGGCGAGCCGCGGGCTCGGCGCGCGCGCCGTCTTGTTCGCGCCGTACACCTCGATCGCCGACGTCGCGAACGTGTATTTTCCGTTCCTGCCGAACCGCTGGCTCTTGCGCGACCGCTTCGACAACGCCGCGAAAGCCCCGCGCGTGACCGTGCCCGTGCTCGTCGTGCACGGGACCGACGACGAGGTGATTCCCTTCGCGCTCGGAGAAAAGCTCGCGGGAATGTTTCCGAACGCGCGGCTCATGCCTCTCCCGCGCGGTCGCCACAACGATCTCTTCCTGCGCGGCGGTGACGCGCTCGTGAGCGACCTCGAGAGGTTCTGTCGCGCCGAATGAACGTTACTTGTTCGCCAACGCTACGAACGCGTCGAGAGCTTCCGGGTTGGCGAGCGTGTCTCGGCTCGCGACCTTGTCCGGCGCGGCGCCGAGCAAGATGCGCTTCACCGGGACCTCGAGCTTT
>DASUTR010000159.1:0-7397 GCA_036374535.1 Polyangiaceae bacterium | reverse complement strand
ATCCGAAGCAGGGACTCGTCGACGTGGAACCGGGCGAAACGAGCTCGATCAAGGTCGACGGCGAATTCGTGGGGCGCTTCGAAAAGAGGCGCTTGCTGCTTCCGCCCGGCCCGCATCGTATCGAGGTCGAGAACGAGCGCGGCCGCGCGTCCCTCGAGCTCGACGTCGTTGCCGGCCGGGCGCTGCGCGTCGTGTCGAGCGCTCCGGCGCCCGTGACCGGCGCGGTTCCGAGCGCGGAATGAGCGAACACGGCCGTTCGGCGATGGGCCCGGTTGCCCTCGTGCTCGTGCTCTCGTGCGGCACCGGGTGCCGCGGCTCGGAGCAGAGGGGGCAGTCGCGCGACGTTCCAGCGCCCGTCCCGAGCAGCGAAAGCTCGCGCACGTTCGAGGCCGAGGAGGGCCGCTCGCCCGACGATCACGTGGATCTCGTTTCGGCGCTCCCGACCTGCGAGATCGAGCATCAGGGGCGCCTGCTCGATTTCGGCACGGACGCCCTGCGCCCGTGGTCCGGCTTCCGCGTGCTCGACGCGGCCGCGCACGAGAACGTGACGCGGGACGCCGCGACGTATCTCGAGGCCGCATCGCGGGAGCTCTCGTACGATTTCTGGCTCGACGAGCCGCTCGAGTCGCTCGAGCTCACGCTTCGGGGCAAGGCGGGAGCTGCGCGTCGCCTCGGCGTCGTGTTCGACGGCAAGCGCGCGCCCGCCGTACGGCTTCCCGACGGCGAGGCGCGCGTGGTCGCGCTTCCGAAAATCCAGGGGCCCTTCGCCGCGGGCCTTCACCGCTTGACGCTGCAGCTCGGCGGGGCGCCGCGCGGATCGAAGCACGTGCTCGCCGAGCTCGACTGGCTGCGCGTGAGGGCGCCGGACGCCCGCGACGCGGAGCTCGGCTACGCGCCGCCGACCCTCGACGATGTCATCGAAGACGTGGCCCTCGCCGGCACGCCTCGGCGCTCGCTCGTGCTGCGCGCGCCGAGCACCGCGCGTTGCTTCGTCCGCCCGCTACCCGATACGCGCTTGCGCGTCGCCCTCGGGTTTTGGGGCAACGGGAGCGGCATCGCCGAAATCATCGCGCGCCGCGAAGGGACGAGCCCCGTCACGCTCGAGCGCCGGAAGGTGTCCGGCGGCGATTCGGCGGTGTGGACGCCGATCGAGCTCGACCTCGGGCGTTTCGCGCCCGAGCCCGTGGCGCTCGAGTTTCGCGCGCGCGATGCGTCGCGTGGAGGCCGGCTCACCTTCGGGGACCCGGAGCTCGTGCGCAAGGCCGCGCCCGCGCCGGAGCCGCCCGCCGCGCGGGTCGTGCTGCTCGTCGTGCTCTCCGGCGTCGATCGCCGCCGTCTTCCGCCGTGGGGCTCGGGCGCGGGGCTCGTCGCGTTGAGCGAGCTCGCACGGACGGGCGCCGCGTTCAGCCGCTATCGAGCTCCCACCACGGTTCCGGCTGGCGTGCTCGCGACCATGCTCACCGGCCTCGCGCCGCGCGTGCACGGACTGGAAGCTCCGCTGCTCCGCCTGCCGGCGACGCTCCGCGCAATTCCGCGTTTGACGAAGGAGGCGAGCGGCAGCGCAGCGATGTACACGAGCGTGCCGACGAGCTTCGCGCCGTTCGGCTTCGACGCCGGCTGGGACGTTTTCGAGGCATTTTCACCGGTGAAAGACCTCGCCGCGAGCGAACCGTTCACGCGCGCCGCCGCTTGGCTCGAGCGGGTGCTCGAAGAGCGACCGCGCAGTCACGCATTCGTCGTGATTCACGCGCGCGGCGCCCATCCACCCTGGGACATCTCGCGCGAGGAAGCGCAGCAGCTGAAGCCCCACGAGTACGGCGGCGCGATCGACCCGCGCCGGGCGGGGATCGTGCTCGGCGGTCTTCGTACGCGCGGAGCTCGCGGCGTGAAGCGCATCGTCGATGACGATTGGACGAGGATCCGCGTGCTCGGCGACGCCGCGCTCGCCAAACAGGACGCGGGTCTCGCGAAGCTCTTCGCCGTGCTGAAGGAGCGGAACGCGTGGGACAACGCGCTCGTCATCGTCGCCGGCGACGTGGGGCCCGGCGAGCCGCCCGATCTGCCGTACGATCCGGCCGGCCCTCTCACAGAGGACCGCCTGGCCGTGCCCCTCCTCGTCGGGTTTCCGGGACACGCGTTCGCCGGACGCGAGATTCAGGCGTCCGTGACGGCGACCGATATTGCGCGGACTTTGTACGCCGCGCTCGATCTGAGGGCACCCGACGCTCTCGGAGGCGTGAACTTGTTCCTGCGTGCGGGTGGACGCGGCGCTCTCGACGGCGACGTGCAGCACGCGACGCTCTTCGGCCGCTACTCGACGCGCCTCGGTTCGTGGCTGCTCCACGGCGAGCTCGGGCGCACGCCGAAGCTCTGCGCGCTCGACATCGATCCCGCGTGCGCGGTGGATGTCTTCGCCGAGCGCAGCATCGCCGCCCGCGCGACCTGGCTCGGAGCGCTCGCCGCCGAGTCCGCGCGCGTGCCCGCCGAGCTCGGCTCCGCCGAACGCACCCCCGCGGAGCTGGACGCCGAAACGCGCGCCGCGCTCACGGTGTGGGGTGACATTCCGGAGTAGCGCGGCCGGGCTTCAAGAGCCGGCCCGCGCTTCTCGCGTCGCAGAGCTCTTTTCGTCAGGTGCCGCGCGCGCCGTTCCACCGCTCGACGTGAAGTCGCGGTGAATAGCGGAAACCGCGGCGCAGCGCCTCGGCGGAAATCAACGGACCGCGCTCGGCGAGCTCGGCGCGCGTCGAGGCTTGCGCCATCAAGAGCACGCGCTCGCGCGGCCACGCGAGCGCCGCGACGAGCGCCGCCGCTTCCTCCGCGTCCGCCTCCGATTCGACGACGAGCTTCAGGTACGCACGCGCGGTCGTCGCGAGGGCCGCGAGGGCGTCCGGCTTGAGCCGCAGGCGTTCGGGATCGCCGGCATTTCCGAGCTTCGGCGAGACGTTCCACTGGTCGACGCGTTCGGCGAGCTCCGCGCTCGGTGCAAACGTGCCGTTCGTCTCGATTTCGATGGTGAAGCGCCGCCGCTCGTCGAGCGCGCGAAAGAGCTCGACGAGCGCGCCGGCTTGAATGAGCGGCTCGCCTCCGGTGACGACCAAGCGCTCGGGCGCCTGGCCGAGGATGCGCTCGGCCACGTGCGCGACGCTTTCGACGCGCACCTCGTCCTCGTAGCGGAAGGTGCGAAAGTCCCAGGTGTACTTCGTGTCGCACCAGACGCAGTGGAGGTTACACTGCGCGAGACGCAAGAAGACGCTCGGAAGTCCGGCGCTCGGGCCCTCGCCCTGGACGCTCGCGAAGAGCTCGGAAACTTTGAGGTCCATCGGGCGCGTCACGCTGCCACGCCGGCGCTCGTCGCGCCGCCGTTCAAAGGGACGTTCGGATCTTGCGCCCGGTGGACGTCCCCGTGGGAGCGGGTTTCGTCGCTTCCTTGCTGGGAGCCTTCGGCGCGGCCGTCTTCGCCGTCGCGGGCCGTGCGGCGGGTCGAGGCGCCGGCACCGGGGCCACCGTAGGTGCCGCCTTTGCGGCCGCCTGAGCCGAGGCGGCGGCTTTTGCCGCTTCGTCCTTGGCCTTGGTCGCGTCCGCCATCACCTTTTCCGCTTCGGCGCGCGCGAGGCCCGCCTCCTTGGAAGCCTGCTCCGCGGCTTTTCGCTCCGTCTCGAGCTGCGCGCGTTCCGCTTCGGTCGCTGCCGCGGCCCTCTTGGCTTGCTCGTCCGCGGCTTTCGCGGCTTCCGTGTCGCCGCCGCTGAAGGCTTTCATGGCGACGAAGCCGCCGCCGCCGACGACGACGAGCCCGCCGAGAGCGAGCGCGGCGACGAGGCCCAGATTGCTCTTCGTGGGAACGACGTTCGTCGCGTCGAGGTTCGTCCCGCTCTGCGCCCACGTGCCGGGCGTTCCAGTGCCGAGCGTCGGCTGCCCGCCGGGGCGCGTCGCGACGGCGACGTTGGTCGCGGTCGGGCGACCCTGATTGAGCGCGCTCGCGAGCTCTGCGCCGTTGCCGTTCGCCCACATCGAGACGGCGTTCTGCATGTCGGTCGCGTTCTGGAACCGATGCGCCGGATCGCGCGCCATGGCCTTCGAGACGATCGCGGCGAATCCCCGGTCGATGCTCGGATCGACCTGCTCGAGGGGCTTCGGCTCTTCGAGGACGATCTTGAACAAGAGCTCGTTGAAGGTGTCGGCGTTGAACGGCACCTGGCCCGTGAGCGCCTCGTACAGGATGACACCCGTCGCGTAGATATCGACGCGATGGTCGAGCTCGCGCGAGCCCTTCGCCTGCTCGGGAGCCATGTCATACGGCGTGCCCATGACGGCGCCCGTGCGCGTCATGCTGAAGCCGCTGTCGCCCGAGAGCGCGCTGAACTTCGAGATGCCGAAGTCGAGAAGCTTCACGAAGTCGGCCTTGCCGCCGCGAGTCCGGAGCAGGAACACGTTGTCGGGCTTGAGATCCCGATGAATGATGCCGGCGCCGTGGGCGGCGGCGAGACCCTCCATCAACTGAAACGCGATGGGGGAGAGCTCTTGTGCGGTCAGTCTCCCGCGGGCCTTGATGCGATTGCCGAGTCCTTCCCCGTCCAAAAACTCCATGACGAGGTAACGGTCGCCGCTCGGCAGCGTGCCGAGATCCAACACCTCGACGATGTGCTCGGAGCCGATGCGACCGGCCGCTTGCGCTTCGCGTTCGAAGCGCGCCACCGCTTCGCCCTGTTCGGCGACGCTGGCGTGGAGCACCTTGATGGCGACCCGCCGGTGAATACGCGTGTTCTCGCCCTCGTAGACGGCCCCCATGCCGCCTTCGCCCATCAGCCGGACGATCCGGTACTTCCCATCGATGATGTCGCCAGGGTTGAGCATCCCGAAGTCGCCCTGAAGGCGAATGGAAACCCTAGCACGCACCTCTCTCGAGGTAGTAGTAGGCAGCGCATGGCGACACGACCGACCCTCCGCGCAGGCCGGGCCCTCGACGAGCTACGACCCGTCGAGGTCACGACCGGTTTTCATCGGCTTTCGGAGGGATCGGCGCTCTACCGTGCAGGCGGAACCGTCGTCCTCGCGACGGCTTCCGTCGACGACAGCGTGCCGGAGTTCCTCGTCGGGCGCGGCAAGGGTTGGGTGACGGCGGAATATCAAATGCACCCTCGCTCGAACCCCAAGCGGCGCGAGCAGCGGGACGGACGCGACCGACCGCTCGGCGGCCGCGCGCGCGAAATACAGCGCCTCATCGGTCGCGCGCTCCGAGCCGCGATCGACCTCGACAAGCTCGGCGAGCGCAGCGTCGCCATCGATTGCGACGTGCTCGAAGCGGACGGCGGTACGCGCACGGCCTCGGTGACGGCCGGGTTCATCGCGCTCGCGCTCGCCGTGGACAAGCTCCGGCTCGCCGGCAAGCTCGCGCGCCCCGTGCTCCGCGATCAGGTCGCGGCAGTGAGCGTGGGGCACGTCGGCGGCGAGTTCGCGCTCGACCTCGCGTACGCCGAGGACAGCGTCGCGCGAGTCGACCTGAACGTCGTGGCCACCGGCCGCGGCGGCATCGTCGAGATTCAGGGCACGGCGGAGGGCGAAGCCGTATCGCCAAGACATCGATCGAATGGTCGATCTCGCGCTCCGGGGAGTCGCCGACCTGGTCGAGCTCCAGAAGCGCGTGCTCGCGAGCGCCGGAGTCGAGCTCGCGAAGCTTACGACGTGACGGCGCCGCGCTCCGCGCGAGCGCGTCAGCAGCTCACGCCTTCGCCGAAGCAGGCGTAGAACGGCTCGTCGGGGTTCTCGGGGTTCATGCACTGCGTGCAGCTCTCGCCCGTCGGACACGGCGGATCGCACCGGTCGCCGCCGCCCGAGCCCGAGCTTCCGCCGCTCGAAGCGCCGCTCGTCCCGCCGCTGCCGTCATCGCCGCTCTCATCGCCGTCGTCCGAGGAACAACCGGCTTGCCAGAAGAGCGCCGACACCGTCATCGCGCACGCGACGTTGCGAAAAATGGCCCTCATGGACTCCCATCTTATCACGCACGGCCGTCAGTCGTCGCGGTGCACGGTATTCGGAGAGAATGCGACGTGACGATGGCTTGGCCCGCGCGCACGTCGAGCGTTCCGCCTTCGTGCTCGACCCGCAGCCGGAAGGAGCGGAAGCCCGGATCAGCCGCGTTCGGGGTCGAGGTAGAGCAGGGTGCCTGCGCCGAGCCGAAAGCGCTTCCCGCGCCACGAAACGTGCTGCTTGAACGGCGCGAGGGCCCACGCCGCGAGCACGAGGAGCTCGCGCAGCGGCGAGAGCAGGAGCGGCAGGTACCAGCGAGCCGTACCGCGCAGCGCGACCCACCCGCCGACGTCGCGGACGGTGAGGAGCGCGAGCGTCCACGCGAGCGCCCAGGGCCCGAGCACGAGCCAGGCGAGCGGCAAGAGGGCGAGCGGACTCGCAACGGGCTCGAGCACCGCCGCTACCGGGCGAAGGCGGAAGCGCAGCATCGACCAGCGCAGGTGCCGGGCGACCATTTCTCGGAGCGACATGCTGCGGGTCACGTTTTCGAGCACCGTCGGCGCAACCACCACGCGCTCGCCCGCGTGCGCGAACGTCTTACCCATCACGAAGTCCTCGGCGAGCACGTCGGAGAGCCGGCGAAGGCCGCCGAGCCGCTCCAGCCGCCGCCGCGAAAAGAGCGCCGATTTGCCGACGAGCAGCGGATCGCCGAGCAGGGTCGGAAGCGCGATCCCGGCGGCGCAGAAGCCGCAGAGCTGCCCGTTCTCCACCGCCGCACCGAGTGAATCCTCACCGACGCCCGCGAACAGATTCGTGACGAGGCCGGGTTTGTCGCGGGCGTACAGCGTCGCGAGCTCGCGCACGTAGCCCTCGGGGGCGCGCACGTTGCTGTCGCTCACGAGCACCAGATCGTGCACGGAAAGCGGCAAGAGACCGAGGAGGTTGTCGACCTTGGGATTGAGCGCGCCTGCGCCGGAGTGAACGACGACGCGGCACGGGACGCGCGGGTGGCGCGCGGCGAGCTCGCGCGCGATCCCTGCCGCGGGATCGCGGGGATCCTGAACGCCGAACACGAGCTCGAAGCGCGGATGATCCTGGCGGAAGAAGCTCTCGAGGTTTCGCTCGAGATCCGAATCGGCTCCGCAGAGCGGCTTCAGAATCGACACGGGCGGCGGTCGTTCAGCGCGGCACACGCGCCGTCGGGTGAGCGCGACGACGGCGACGAAGCCGGAGACCGTCCAGAGCGTCGCGAGCAAAACCGGTATCCAGGCGAGCTGATGCATGCGGCTCCTCGTTTTCCACAGAGTGCCCTAGCGAATGCCGTGCCGGGCGGCGGGCCGAGAAGAGTTGCCGAGAATTCACGCGTCTGTTGCGTTGACGCGTAGCGTCATACGCAGGGTCGGGCGAGAGCGTGCACACTCTGATCCGAATCG